>JBATLQ010000098.1:0-22142 GCA_049289395.1 Candidatus Moraniibacteriota bacterium
TTTTTGTTGTTTCTCGACGCTTTTTGCGTCGCTAGAAACAACAAACCCCGCACTTTCTGCGGGGTAGTGTTCAATGGTAGAAATATTTTGCTATACTACATTCATGAATCTCACTTTTTGGAAAAAACAGCCGGAGAATACGGGGAGTTTGGGCGAACAGGTGGCGACTGAGTATCTCCGGAAGAAGGGGTATCGTATATTGGAGCGGAATTATGCCAATACCAAAGGGCGGAGGCTTGGCGAGCTGGATATCATCGCTTTCTTCGAAGGAGAAATCGTTTTCGTGGAGGTAAAGACGCGGGAATGGGAAGCAGGTGCGCCACTTCCCGAGGAGAGTGTGAATAGAAAAAAGCTCCATCGATTAGAAAAAATAGCCGTTTCATATCTGAAAATGAAGAAGAAAGAAATGGCGCTGTATCACTTCGATGTGATCGCTATTTTTCTCAACTCTCTACAGGGGAAGATTTTGGAAATCCGGCACTTGGAACGGGTCTTTCTCTGATTTGCAATGAGGTAGGGTTGGGGTATAATAGAAGAGCTTAAACGATAAGAGACTTGTATGGATGCAGTACTGTTGGAAGAAATGAAGGCTCGCCTCGAGGCGGAGAAGAAACGATTGGAGACCGAGCTCTCCCGTTTTGCCAAGCCGACGGGTGTCGAGGGGGACTATGAGACGACCTTTCAGGATATGGGCAGTGAACGAGATGAGAATACTTCAGAGGTGGAAGAATATGTCGATAACCTCGGCCTCGAGACGAATTTGGAAGGACAACTCCATGCTACTTCGGAAGCATTGTCGCGTGTCGAGGCAGGATCATACGGCAAGTGCGAGAAATGCGGTGTGGCTATCAACCCCGAGCGATTGAAAGCGTATCCGTCGGCGAGCACCTGTATCGAGCACGCGGAGTGAGTAATGAATGATTCACTCTCTATGAAACAGATATTGAGGACAGTGAGGATTTTACTTGCTGTTCTCTTTCTTTTTATCTCGCTTCAAATGGCGCGCCTGCTCGCAGGGGAGTCGGTGTGTAATGATGGGGGAGCATGGGGTATCCCGATTCATCTAGGCATTCTTATTGGAATTGGTGTGGGAGTGATCTCGTTTATTATTTGGAAGTGGCGTTCGATTATGCTTGGTTGGATGGCGGTGTGGGGAGTATTGTTTCTCGCGGGTGGACTGTCGAATGTGTATGAACGCGTTGTATTTGGCTGTGTGATGGATTATGTACGAACTTTCTCCTGGTTCCCGGTATTTAATATGGCGGATGTATTCCTCACGATAGCGGTACTCGGGTTCTTGTGGGAGAATGGAAATATAAAGTTTGAATGCTGAATTTTGAATTTCAAATCAAACTCTAATGAAGAATGTTTAAAAATTTATAATTTAAGGTTTGAATCGAAATTCAAAATTAGAAATTGGTAATTAGAAATTATTTCAGAGTATGCCCTCCAAAGTTTTTTCTGCAGTGACGCTCGGACTCGATGGTCTCGCCGTAGAGGTAGAGGTGGATATCCTCTCTCAGGGTTTGCATGTATTCACGCTCGTCGGACTCCCGGATACTTCCGTGAAAGAATCGCGTGATCGAGTCAGTTCGGCTCTGAAAAATACAGGTTTCAAGCCGCCGCATTACTCTGGGCGGGTGACAGCGAATCTCGCACCGGCGGATGTTCCGAAGAATGCGCCGATCTATGATCTCCCGCTCGCGGTCGCATTTCTCATTGCGACGGGACAGGTGAATATCGATCCCGCGAAAAAACTTTTCTTCGGAGAGCTA
Source organism: Candidatus Moraniibacteriota bacterium (assembly GCA_049289395.1). Taxonomy (GTDB): domain Bacteria; phylum Patescibacteriota; class Minisyncoccia; order Moranbacterales; family UBA1568; genus CAYTED01. The sequence continues at coordinate 1,776 of JBATLQ010000098.1, forward strand.
TCACTCTCCGGTGAGACGCGCCGCGTACATGGCGTACTCCCGATTGCACTCTTCGCGAAAGAAGCAGGATTCGAGGAATTATATTTGCCGGCGGAGAATGCGAGAGAGGCGGCGCTCGTTTCTGGGATCGCTATTTTCCCGGTGACGGATCTCCTCTCGCTTGCCAAACATTTTTCTGGCGAAGTACCGATTCTGCCATTACCAGAAACGGTCTTCGAACCACTCGGGCATGACAAGGGTGTCGCTGATATGTCATCGATTCGTGGGCAGGAGCAGGCGAAGCGCGCACTGGAAATCGCTGCGGCGGGCGGGCATAATATCCTAATGTATGGTCTATAAAGTTGACATTTAGGGAATAAGGTATATAATGGCTATACATAAGTTAAAGCCATTATATGGAGAATGCCGTAGGCTACATAAGGGTATCTTCTGAAAAACAAGACTACGAGCGTCAAAGGGACGAGATTATTCAATATGCTGCTAAAAACAACTTTACAGTTGTTAAATTCTTTGAGGACAAGCATTCTGGGAGTGACTATGACGAGAGGAGAGGCTTTCAGGAGCTTCTTACTTTTTTAGACGAAAACTCTCATATCAAGATAGTTATCTTTGATGAGATCAGTCGTATGGGACGGGATACGGCTATGCAGGTAACGACCTATAAGGCACTCTCAAAGAAAGGTATTAGGATTTTCACAAGAGGTAAGGGTGAGTTTGGGAGCAATAAAGAGGATAATCTCCTATTCACTGTTCTCTCAGCAATCGCTGATTATGAGAAGCAAACAATCATAGATAGAACCTCGTCAGGACGCAGAAAAGTCGTCAGGGACGGGTTTACGCAGATAAGCAGACGTCCTTACGGATATAACCTCGTTTTGACCGTCAAACAGAACAGGCAAGTTATAAAAAGGCAGTCAATTGAGGTGAACAAAGAGGAAGCAGAAGTTGTTAAAAGAATGTTTGAAATTGTTGCAAAAAATGGTACTTCCTTTGACGCATTAAAGTATTTGAGCAACAGCAAGGTAAAACCACCCAAAGGGAAGAAATGGGGTAAATCTACTGTCTTGCGGATTCTCCATAACACTACTTATTATGGCGAGTGGAGATTTGGGAAGTACGTGAAAAATCATAAAACAAGGTATTCATTAGTAAAAAGAAAAGAGGAAGATTTAACCATTGTTAATGTCCCGGCTATTATTTCCAAAACTCTTTTTGATGTTGTTCAGGAGAAATTGTCTAAAAATAAAACTAGTTTTAATCCTAGAAACAGTAAAAGCACCTTTCTTTTGCAGGGAATGCTTCGTTGTGCGTGTGGCAAGTTAATGCAGTGTTACACGGAAGCAAGGACAAAAGAGAGGATTTACCGCTGTCCTCAAAGGAATATAGCAGGGGTAAGTGAAAAAACCTGTCAGATCCATTCGTTTAAAGCTGATTTTATTGAACGAATCTTTTTGCAGGAGGTGAAAGAAAGGATTGGAGATAAAGAGTTTTTAAAGGAAGAAAAGCTGAAAAAGCTTACTACGTTAAAAGAGCCATTGAACCGTCTTGAAAAGGAGCTTGATTCTACGAAAGAATCGTATGAATCGGATATCATCAATCTGAAACAATACTATGAGAAGTCTGTTATTCTCCAATCTAGTGATCCTGATAAAGCGAGGATATTTGAGGGGCTGGCGGATAATCTTTTAGAAAAGACAAAAGGACACAAAGAAACAATAGGAAAGCTGGGAGAGGAAATAAAGAAACTCAAAGAAAAAAGCATTGATTATTCTTCATTCAAAGACCTCAAAAAGGCACTTGCGTATATTACTCAAAAGGACATTGAAGAATATGACGAATCTGCGTTTGATAAGAAAGTTAAGTTGGCGAGAACCTATTTGAAAGAGGTAGGAGTGAGATTCCTTGATGAGGAAACAGAAAAATTACAGCGTGGGGTATTGGAATTGAGGAGCAGAGGGGTCTACAAAAAGGGTAATGAAGGTTATCGCAAATTATATTTTAGTGTTGTTAATAAGGAACATACGCTTCGTAGGAGTGCGGCAATTGTTGTTGGATTTGAGGTAAACTTTGTGAATAATTACCAACTACTTGTTAAATTTCCTTATTTACACGATCAACCGGAGCTTTTACAAAACTATGCAAAAGAAGGAGGGAATATGACAATGATTCCACAAAATTCCTGAATCCTGCACGTTTTTGTGCTTGTATAACAGTAAGAGTACCTTGGAGCAGACACGAAAAAGCTTATTTGAAAGGGGTCTCCAAAAATGGTAAAATTAATAAAAATACGACCTATGTTAGAAAAAAAGGCACAATCCAAGAAAGGTCGTTTTGTAGCTGTAAAGGCTAGAACCCATACGCCGCCTTATAAAATACACCGGTATTTTGCCCGGCGTCCTTGGAACCTCTTTGAATCACTTATAGATCATCATTCTGCTGAAGGGTCAATAATCCTTGATCCTTTTTGTGGCGGGGGCGTTACTCCTTATGAAGGAATTAAGACGGGACGAAAAGTAGTAGCTTGCGATATCAATCCTCTCTCAAATTTCATAGTGCAGAATATGTTTCATTCGGATTTCTCATACGCTTTACAAAAGGCATATGAAGATATCTTAAAATACTTAGCAAATATTACTCGTGATAGCTTTGAAGTCGGATGTCCTCATTGCAAAAAAAAGTCAGAAGTGGCTTGGTATGAACTTGCTCATACGACTATGTGCAATATCTGTGAAAGTCCCATTACTCTTCTTGAAAAAAATAAGATTCGGAATGGAATTTACAAATGTTCAAACTTAAAATGTTGGGGCAGGAAAACTGGTGTTTCCGTTGCTAGAGTAAGGAGGGACGAACCGGTTTACTTGAGTGCTCATGGTAAGTGCTTGGAGTGTAACGAAAAATTTAGCATCAATGTTAACGGTTCGTTACTGGATATTAATCGTGCACACACCTCAAAGCTTAAGCGTACCTCTAAGAAGAAGGGAGTGGAACTGCCTCAAGAAATTATTCCACTCGAATGGGATAGACAAAAGGAAGACGTATTGTATGAAAAGGGCATAGTTACATTCCAAGATTTGTTTACTAAAAAAAATCTGAGCATTAATTACCTTTTATTAGAAAAAATTAAGGAATACAGAAAAAATAAAGAAGTGTACTCAATACTTAGATTTGTTTTTAGTGATTCTCTACGTGATACAAATATAATGACTTTTACTAATGGAACTTGGCAAAATGGAACGCCAAGTAGTTGGGCAAAGCATGCCTATTGGATTCCTTCACAGTTTTGTGAAGTTAATCCTCTTACATCATTTAGGAAGTCGTTTGAAAATATCAAAAAGTGTATTGAATTTAATGCTTCGATTGGTATCAAAGCAAAGAGAGCAAAAAGGATCCAGGATTTTAAGGGATCAGCCAACCTCTATATTCACACTGGGGTATTAAAGGATATGGCATTGCCCGCAAAGTCGGTTGATGCAGTAATTACTGATCCTCCATACGGGAGCAATGTTCAATACTTAGAACTATCTCATTTTTGGTATATGTGGAATAAAGATGTTTATGAAAGGAACCAAATAGACACATCTTTGGAGGCTGTTGTGAATCGAAAAAAAAATATAAAAAATGCAAAAGGATACAAGACTTATGAAGATAGTCTGTACGATGTATTTTCAGAAAGTCATAGAGTTCTCAAGAATGGCGGACATATAGTTATGACTTTCAACAACAAAGACTTAAAAGCCTGGTTAGCGTTGCTAATAAGTCTATTCCGTTCGGGTTTTCACTTTGAAGTTGGGGGGATTACATTCCAAGATGGTGTTTCTAATTACAAACATACGGCACATACGAAAGCAGCCGGATCGCCATATGGAGACTTTGTGTATGAATTTGTGAAAGATACGCCATCTCAGACAAACAGTTTGACTCAGTTTGATAGGGATCAACTCGTTGAATATATTAAGAAAGAAATTGATACTGCCATACGCTCCTACAATAAAAATAAAACAGATAGGAATGCAATTTTAGTGGGACTTTTCAATAAAATAGTTCCAGAAATTGAAAGTTTTGTCAGAATTTCTAAGAAGGAAGGTGTAATGATGGATGATCTGTACGAAGTGTTCAGTCAAAGTCATTTAGAGCCTTTGTATGCTGTCTAATGGAACCAATAAGTCGCAAAAGTGCAGGAAAGCTTATTAATGACCGAGTGGCTCACACTCGTCTTTTTAGTGAGTACATAAAGATACTTGAACGTTTGGTTAAAAGATACCCTGTAGAGGATGGCGCTGAGTTTAAAGAGTTGGTTAATTTCAAACGAAATAAAGTTGAGCCGATTCATGGGTGGTTTGACTATAAGCAGGGATATGCTGAAGAGCTTGTTGAAAAACTACTTGAAATATCTTCGCCAAAAAAAGGAACATACGTACTAGACCCGTTCAATGGAGTAGGAACAACTCAGGTTGTAGCACAGAGCCTTGGCTTAAACAGTATAGGTCTTGATATAAATCCAGTCGCAACCTTCGCTGCAACGGTAAAAACGCACAAGTATAGTGATCGTGAGAAAAATGAGATCAGAAAAATTATCCTTTCAATAAGAAAGCGATACAAAAAGACTTCTCAAATTCCTCGTTATCAAAAACTAGGAGAGATTTTTACAGAAAAACAGCTGAAACAGATTCTTCACATAAAGGGTTTTTTGGAATCTCTAAGGTCGCCAGAAGTAAGAGGCTTCTTTAAGTTGGCATATCTATCAATCATTGAAGATTGCTCAAATCGTGTGAAGGACGGAAATGGGATCAAAATTTCTAAAACTAAAAAAACAGTAAACGACATCTATACATTTTATGAAGATAAATGCCGGCTGATGCTCAATGACATTCAGACCCTTAGAATAAAACCTACTGGAACCGCAATGGTTATTCAGGGCTCTCTCCTTGAGGATAAGATTTTCAAACAGGTAAAGCAGAAAAAAATTGGAGCTACAATTTTTTCTCCGCCATACGCTAATTGTTTTGATTACTGCGAGGTGTATAAAATGGAGCTTTGGCTAGGGGACTTCGTGAAGGACTACTCAGATTTTCTAAACTATAGGCAGCTCGCAATTCGTTCTCATGTGAACTCAAAATTTAGTCATGAGTTTCAAAACCTGAATAAGGGTGTAGATGTAGTTGCATCACTCATCGGTACTTACAATGTTTGGAATAAACATATCCCAGACATGATTCGTGGGTATTTTGACGATATGGAAACAGTATTAAAAAGAATATATACTGTTAGTCAAAAAAATTCTTACTGTTCAATTGTTGTTGCAAATTCCGGATATAAGGGTGTCATTGTTCCTACAGATTTACTGTTAGCGGCTATAGGTGAAGCGGTTGGATTCAAAGTTGAAAAAATAATATTAGCAAGAGGTATCAGAGCTTCTTCTCAACAAATGAAAGAACTGAAATCAAAATCCAATCTGATGAGAGAGAGTATCATTGTATTGAAGAAATTATGAAACTAAATCCCTTTTTTAATACTCAGTATAAAAACTGGGTACACTTGGAGTCCTGTATAAACTCCCTCTCTACTGCAAACGAAAGAGGAGAAGTATTTGAGCAGTTCGTGTATTTATTTTTGGATTTACACCGGGATTACTATCAGATCAAGGAGCTGTATCGGTTTAGCGATCTTCCGGAAGCTCATCGCAAGAGACTGTCGCTAGAAAATACCGATTACGGAGTTGATGGTGTTTGGATGCTTACTGACGGCACCTACGCTGCTTACCAAGCCAAGTATCGGGAAAGTCGTGAGTCTGCTACTGTTCGTGAACTAGCCACATTCTGGGCTGAAGCGGAACGTGCGGATCACAAGTATGTAATTGCAAACGCTATAGATCTCCCGCGTCAAGCAGATAAGCATGGATACTCAATCCTAGTTGATACTTTTGAGGCACTTAGTGAAGACTTCTTTAATAATATTTACCTTGTCTATCAAGGTCAAAAACCCGTCAAAAGAAGTCAATACAAACCGCTAGAGCATCAAGAGAGAATGATCGGAAACATTCTCAAGGGTTTAGAGAGGGAGGATAGAGGAAAGTTGATTGCCGCATGTGGCGCTGGAAAAACCCTGGTTGCTTTATGGGCTACTGAGGCTATGGGTTCAAAGAATGTAATATTTTTAGCTCCAAGTCTCGCTTTAATTAAACAGACGCTTGAAGCTTGGTCAGAACAGGCTCAGCATAAATTCTCTTATCTTTGCGTGTGCAGTGACAAGTCGGTCGTAAGTGATGTTGATCCGGATAATGGCGATTATGATATTTCTGAGGTTGATTTTCCCGTAACTACTGATCCGCAGGCTGTCAGAAGATTTATGGATATGGGTAGTGAATATAAATATATCTTTACCACATATAATTCAGCATTTGTTGTTTCGGAAGCGTTAAAGGGGGAAAATTTTAGCTTTGATCTAGGTATTTTTGATGAGGCTCATAGAACTGCTGGTAATAAGGAGACAGAAATGTTTTCGGTGGCGCTTAACGATCAGGGAATCAAAATTGAAAAAAGATTATTTATGACCGCTACGGAGCGGCTCGTTTCTCCTCGTATCAAAAATAAGGCGAAGGAAGCTCAGAGGATTGTGTTTTCAATGGACGATAAGAAAGTCTACGGGTCTCTTCTTGACAGATACTCATTTGGTGAGGCAATAAAAGACAATGTAATATCGGACTACAGAATTGTTCTTACGGCGATTAATAAAGAGGAGGTCCTCTCTTTAATCCAAAATAATACTCTCTTAACGGAAAGAGGAGCATCAACTGAACAATTCGTGACGGCTGAAAATATCTTCAAACAAATTGTTTTAGTGAAAGCAATGAGAGAGTTTTCTCTTCGTAAGACTATTTCATTTCACTCTTCCATAAAGAGGGCGCGTAGTTTTGTAAGCGGTCATAGCGCAGAAACATTTGGTCTTGAGGATCTAATGATTAAGCTATGGTCCGAGCTTGAGGGTAAGAAGAGATACTATGCATCAATAGACGGAGGAATGCCCGCGGGTCTTAGAAAGAAAAAGTTAAAGGAATTTGAAGATTCGGACTTTGCAGTTATCTCTAACGCGAAATGTCTGACAGAGGGCGTGGATGTGCCAATCATAGACAGCATTTATTTTGTAGACCCTAAGACATCCTTGATTGATATTGTTCAGGCGTGTGGAAGGGCATTGAGGAAAAAAGGTAAATCCGGTGGCGTAGCCCATTTTATTGTTCCCGTTCTGCTTTATCCAACTGATGCGGATCTTAGTCAAATTGACGATGGCAGATTTGAAACATTGTTAAATCTTGTCCAGGCGCTCAGGGATCAGGACGAAAGATTGGCTGATGTAATTGATCGTATTAATATGCACTTGGTGACGAAGGGTCAGAGTGGGGGAACGGGCGAATTGCCCCTATCACTATCCATACCTCAACAATTTAACTTAGATGCTTTTTCAAAGGAGGTGGTATTGCGTATCCTGGGGGCAAATAGTGAGCCGACAAATCGTGAAGAAGATGAGGATTTTAAAGTGAGACGAAGCTCTTTTAGAAAGCTCATGAAACCAATTGGAGACTACAGATATGAAACGATGTTTAGAGAGCTAGCCATACCGACCGTTGGTATGTTTACGAATGAAGATTCCATAATGAAAGCTGCAGACATAAGATTTCAAGCAAATAACGTCAGTCATAGCGAGAGACTTAAACTCATTGAAAAAGTGGATGGTGGATACAGGCTTACTGAAACGGGCAAGAAGCTAAAACTTATGGCGATAGATGATCAAGAAGTAATGCGTCTTGCGATGCTTGCATATAATTGTGGGGATGATGGTGCTGATCTTTATCCTTACCGTGTGCTTATGGAAGTGTTACTTAGTACTAATAGTTTGAGCTATATAGAATTCTTATTTGGTGTGTATCCTCTCCAAAATTCATCTCCTTCCTCTATAGCAGAAGCCATAGGGGTGGTTAATGGTATACGTGAAAAGTATCCTGAGATTCAGGCTGCAACCAGAGAAAACAAGCGTAGAATTCTTGATGATCTAAATGCTTCATATGGTACTAATTTCAGTGTTGCAGAGACATGGGGAAGCACGACTGCTAATAATAAATTTATTTACTTTAGACAGCATTTGAGCGTTTTTGAAGGAATACTTGCTCACGAGGGCGCTATCGTGGTAGTAGAGTCAGCTAAATCAGAATTGATTGATATTCTTGAATCATCTAAATAATAGTCATGGCGAAATTGAATTTTAAAAAGATAAATTATAAGACTTTAAATGCTAGGCAGCAGGAGAATTATAATTTTCATAAGTTAGCAGCAGTTCTTGCTGATTACGGGTATACAACAATACGATTATCTGATGATTGGCAGGCTGCCGATTGTATTGCGGTCCACCGCAATGGAAAGTCGCTTAGGATTCAACTTAAAGGCAGATTTGTTATTGATAAAAAGTATATTGGAAAGGATTTGTGGATTTGTTTCCCATATCATGATCATGGTGAATGGTATTTATATCCACATGACGAAATTCTTAAAGAATTAGAAAAAAACGACAAATCCTTTAAATTTTATGCTTGGTTTAAAGGAAGTGGTGGATTTTCATCTGGGAAACTATCTCGTGCACTTGTTAACTTGTTGGAAAGATATAAAATTTAGTACCAAGTTACAGCTCTGAGAGAGCATTCATTAAATAAAAATGAAGAATCTTTACTTGGACATTGATGGAACTCTAATAACAAAATCCGGTGAACCAGCAAATGGGCTTACTGATTTTCTTACGTTTGCTACAAGCAACTTTGATTGTTACTGGCTCACAACCCATTGCGACGGGGACGCGACTACCGCATTTCTGTATCTGGTAGGAAAGCTTCCGCCCGAAGCAGTCCCGTTTCTAGAAAAGATAAAGCCTACAAAGTGGAAATTGTGGAAGCCGGAGGGGATAGATTTTTCAAGTGACTTTTTCTGGCTTGATGACTATGCTTTTGATGGCGACAAAAAGATTTTAGAAGAACATCAAGCATTGGAAAAACTGATCACCATAGACCTTCAGTCTAATCCTAATCAGCTACTAGATTTAGTAGGCTCGTGGGAAAAGTTACTATGATTTTCAGATAAGCAAGAGTGTTGTCTATCTTAAAAATAGAACCCTTTTTTCTATCCAAGGATAGTACTTTAATCCAAGTAAAAAGATACTCCAAGCGATAATGAGGCTCATTATTCTTGAACTAACACTTCCATAGTCAAAGAAGTAACTTTGTATACCAAATACAATCACGCCCCATACTATAAATAAATAATAGCCAATCCACATTCCAAAAAGTATTTTTCGTTTCATACTATCTAATGACGCATTCTTGGGGTTATGCATTTCGTCTTGATTTCATAAAAGAGCTTTCCGTCAGGAAAATAGTACAGGTATTTTTCTTCAAAAGAGTCCTGATAGATTTCCTTTTTTACTTCATCGATCAGTACCCCGTCCGATTTGGAACAGATAGCAACTTTTCCCGTGTCTAGCAGTTCTAATAGTCCAAAAGTATCCTGTTCATTCTCTGGGTAGTCGCTCGGTCTTTCTCGTAGGTCTGCCTTGTTATAAAATACAGTAGCTTCCATAAGGCTATCTTGGCTATCGTATTTCTCTCTAGGCGAAAGCTTGATGATAGTGGTATACGTGTTTTCTTTGGCGGGTCTATTCTTGTAAGATTGGATTCTTTGATATTGTTCTTCGGTTAAATCCTTTGTTTCTCTCGGCTCATTCATTAGCGTTTCTTTGCTGATAAAGTTTTCCTCTAATAGCTCCAGTCTCTTTCTCAACGAATGATCTTTCACTAATCCGATTATGGCGGCTATTCCAAGAAGTCCCGGTATAGGGATAGCACCTTGGGATACAGTCATAATTGAATACAAAATGAGAAATATTGCGATAATCCAGTAAATTACTCTATACCCGCCGGTGAGTGGGTAGGTGATTTTTTTGGTACATTTCGGGCAGGTAAATACTTGGAATCCTAGAAATGAGCGTTTTGGTCTATCCTCAAACTCTGTTTCGCATTTAGTACAGACAATCTTTTGCTTTCTCATAATAAAAACGACTTAAATAATTAAGTCGTCAGGTGTATCCGTGAAAGCATTTCCCTTAAGTGGACGACCCGACGGATACCACACTCAAGAAACACCGAGGTGTCTAAATCGTGTGCGCCGAGCCGCCCAATAAGGGCACGATTTAGACACAATAACCTACGGTATATTTTGAGTGTGGTATCATTGCCAATATAACACCAAAGAAACCTAAAAACAAACCTTACGCATAGGGGGATTTTTAGCGAAAATGAGCTATGGGTACCTATGATAAGCAGAAAATGTTGCTTTTGGCATTAAACTCTGATTTTGAGGATCGTATTTTACGATTACGAAAAAAGTGGCATATTCCTAAAAATGGTTTTCGTGATGATGCGGAATCTAAAAAGTGGTCAATGGATTTACTAGAATCTCCAAAAAATGAAAGTTTCAATGAAGACTTTGATCAGATTTTGGTGGCATTTGAGCTGAGTGTGCATTTCAGGGAAAAGATTCACGAATATTTATTTTTTAATACTTTGAGCGAATTTCCGGAGGTGGAGAAAGATAATATAAGATTCTTTTGGGAGCCAGATAAGCTAAATAAAGGTAAGGAGAGACTATTTTTTGAAATCTACGCTGGCACAACCATTAAAGACGTAGAGAGTATATGGAACTTTGTAAAAGAAGTTCAAAAGAGTGCCGTCGGTTATACAGGTGGCAGAAGAAAGCCGAAGAAAGTGGATATAATGGAAAGAGATAGGTATATTTACAGTCTTTCAAAACAGGGGATGAGCCATAATGGAATAATGGCAAAGTTAAGGGAAAATATGCCTGACATTACGTATCTTTATGCTGATGACATATCTAAAATTATCGCTAGAATGAAGCAAAAAACAGACGACAGATAAGGAGTTGTTAACGACGGTGGGCTTACTAACGACCTGTAGCTACAATGACTACAGGTTTTTTGTTGTTTCACAATCTTGCAGACAGAGGTTATCAGCAAGTCCTCTGGAAAAATAAACTGGCTCCAATCTCCTCGTGTGCAGATTCAACTCCCCGCTCTGACTGAAAACTTGTCAACGGGGGACTCCATATGCACAGGAGGGGGCAACGTACTCTATCTTTTTGTCAGACAAAGATTCGGGACTTGAAATGCCCCGACTGGTTTAAAAAGGTGATTTCTGCAAGTACATATTACGAATAGATAATTCACAAATATTTTTGCGTTTTGCCTATCACTCTCTCATTGAATCCCTAGGGGATATGGAGGAAATAAAAGTTTCATATCAAAAAAATGTTAACAAAGCGACAAAAGAGAACGACAAGGCAGATAAGAGTAAGTTCTAAAATTCACAAAGCACTAAAACTCTGTGCATTTGAAAGAGAGATTACTGTGTCCAAACTGGCTGATGAGTTGTTCGGTGAAATCCCGGAGGTTAGGGGCTATATGGTACACATTAAAAAAATTGAAAAGGCAATGCAGAGTAAATTAAGCAAACAATTATATGAGAAAACCGAAAAAGAGAGGGGTGTATTTGAAAAGTTTAACACAGAAAGAGGGTCTTGAAGAATACGATCCGACAAAAGGCAAGGGATTGAAGCTCCAATGGCTCAATTTTATCAAGGAATACATAAAAAACGGTGGGAATGCGACAGAAGCTTATTCATTTGCATATCCGGGAGCTAGTAAGGAATCGTCAAGACGAAATGGATCGCGACTGCTGTCCCAAGCTGACATTACAGATGAAATCAGAAATCGTTTTGATGAACAGACGGCAACGGACGCGTGGATCATTGCTACGGCTATGAAATACGCCAAAGCAGGGTTGGAGAATCCCAAAGTGGCACTAGCCGGAGTGAAAGCACTAGAAATGATTGCCAGAAGCAAGGGAATGCTTACGGACGTTCAAAAGGTTGAGTTTACAGCAGAGAATCCGGCAGTCTTTTTATCTCCATTTAGCAAGGAAGAAAAAGAAGAAATGGATAAAATGTTCCAGCCGAAAGACGGAAAACCTCCAATTCGGATAATTGAATAGTTGGAATATAAAAAATAATTAACCTAATTAAGTAAAGATATATAAAAAGTCAGAGGGAATTACCTAATAAAGTTAGTGTTAAATATATGGAACAGAAAGATCAATCAAAGAGAGAGGTGGTTAAAGAGTGTGACCCATCTTTCTATCACAATCCTAACGTTTGTAGTTTATGCATAATGTGCAGCTTAGCAGACGCGATTACAGACCAGATTATCATTCAGAGTCTTGCATTAAATCGGCTTGAAAAAGATTTATCAGACGATGAATGTACTGATGTTCTTGAAGGGATACGAATGGGATTAAATGACTCTGTACTTGAACTAATAAGTCGGGTAGTAGACACAGTAAAGGAGAGGAGTGCTTTGGAATAAGCTGATCTGTAAGTTAGTTATCAATAAAAGCTTATTTGATCAGAGTACTATGGAAATAACTAAAGAAAACCAGAACAAAACTTCTGCTCCACAGGGGGCTGGTTCTTCTTTTAGCTATGTTCCATTGAGGAGTTTTGGGAGTATAATAGAATACGATAACCGGCTAGATTTAAAACAGTTAAGCAAGGAAATTCCTAGGAACGCATTTATATTTAATGGTGGGAACACTTACATTGTTGTTGTTTTATAGTAATCCATGGTAAACCTCGCTTATGAAGCAGGGGGGCTACTCAATGAACTTTCTTTAATTTTTTCTCTTTTCTTAAACCATTTTCAAAAAACCCTTATATAAGGCAATTCTTTTAAAATATGCCAGACTATAAATGTGTACATTGTATTGTTAATGCTGCTACAACTAGAGACCATGTATTCTCTGCTTCATATTATCCAGACAGTACACCGCTCACAGTCGCAAGACCTCGGAGAGCACCCTCATGTGAAAGTTGCAACAACAAATTGAGTGTTGTTGAAGAAAGATTCTATACATTATTGGCACTTTGCATAAATCCAGAAAAACCGGGGGCAAGTGGATTGCAGCGACGTACCATGCGAAAATTTGGCGTTGGTATTGCAGCTGGCGAGCTTAATCCTGAAGAAGCGTTGAGGAGAAATGAACAAAAAATACAGCTCTTGGGTCGTCTGAAGCAGTATGTACCCGGTATGGGTCATTCGCCACGATTAGGACCTCATGCAGAACACCCCGAAGAAACCCAGCATTATATTGATGCCCCCGAAGCGGAAAAAATCATGGTTGCCGAAAAGATTATTAGGGGGCTGGAGTTTCACTTTAAGCGACGATATGTTGAAGAACCGTATACAATCCAAATTTTTGAGACAATTGAAGAAGCTGACTTAACAAGTATAGAAAGATTCTTTAATGCTCAAGAACCAATAACGTATGGGTCAGGGTATAAAGTTGAAAGAGTAAGTACATCTTCTGATCCAAAATCAGTATTATACCGTGTAACCATTTGGGAAACATTCCAATTTTGGGCTGTTATTCTTTCCCGGGGGGAGTTAAGCCATGTTACTGGAGAAGTACAGTAAAAAATGAGATAATAGAGGCAGCTTATGATTGCTACCTCTTTTCAACTGATTTACTTGGATCCATTGCCGTCTTTCAAAAGTGGCTTTAAATGGTTTATTCAACAATTTCACAAATGCAGTGTTTTAGAACACAATATGCTCATGTCGGGACCTCCGGGGTCGGGGAAGACTTTGCTCGCGCGGGCGCTTCCCTCCATACTCCCAAAACTCACATTTGAAGAGAGTCTCGAAGTGACGAAGATTTTCTCTGTGGCGGGACTCCTCCCGAAGACAGAGTCGCTCGTGCGGGAACGACCATTTCGCTCCCCACATCACGGAGCGAGCGCAGTGTCACTCGTTGGTGGTGGGACATTTCCTCGTCCGGGTGAGATCAGTCTCGCACATCGGGGTATTCTCTTTCTCGATGAGTTCCCGGAATTTTCCCGTCAGGTAATCGAGAATCTGCGTCAGCCGTTGGAGGAGGGGACAGTGACGGTCTCGCGGGCGAAGGGGACACATCGTTTCCCGGCGCGGTTCACCCTCGTCGCGGCGATGAACCCGTGCCCCTGTGGATTTCATGGTGACATGGAGCGAGCATGTATCTGTCCGCCGTATGCCCTCGCTAAATATCGACGGAAAGTTTCTGGACCGATTCTCGATCGTATCGACCTCCAAATTTCCGTTCCGCGGATGAAGGTGGAGAAACTCGAAGATGGTATTGATGGCGAGAAGAGCGCGGATATCAGGGAGCGGGTGGAACGCGCGAGAAGTACTCAGCGAAAGCGTTTCATTGATTCCGCGTGTCTCTCGAATTCGGAAATGAGCGGGGAGATGGTACGCACATTTTGTACCTTAGATGAGCCATCAAAGGCTGTTTTACACAATGCCGTATCGAAGTATCGCCTCTCGGCAAGGGCGTATCACCGCATCCTGAAAGTCGCACGAACTATCGCCGACTTGGCAGGGGAGGAAAAAATTGTCATGATGCATATCGCGGAGGCGCTCCAGTATCGATTTATGGAGGAAGAGTAAAAATCAGCCAACAATGAACAGTGAACAGTCAACAATAGGACAGAGGAAGAAGGGAAAGACACTTTTCTTTCTTTTTGTTTTGATAGTGATTGTTATAGGAGGGAAACTTTTTTTAAGGAGTGAAAGATTAGATTTCAGTGGAAAGAAATCAGTTGTTTTGAATGATGATGGATTGGCAGGGGAATTGCGAGATGCAGAAGGGAATACCGTTCAGGAAGTTTTGGGGGAAAGCGGGATCCATTTGCGCGCGGAGGATAGCGTGCGACCGGAACTGTCGGCGCGCGCGATTTCTGGGCAGACTATTTTCATCACGCGGGCTCGGGAAGTATCAGTGAATATTGATGGTGGTGAGAAAAAATTTATTTCCCAGGAACGAACGGTCGGCGAGATGCTTTCTTCGGGTGATATCGATTTGAATGATGATGACATCGTGAAGCCCGATCGTGAAGTTCTTCTTACCGAGGGTTTGAAAATAACGGTGACTCGCGTGGAAATTCGGGAGGAAATAAAAGAGACGCCGATCGCGTTCGAGACGAAGACGACGGAAGATGATGAACTTTCGTGGCGAAAGAAAATAACGACGCAAAAAGGAGAGAAGGGGATAAAGGCGACGACCTATCGCGTGGCATATCACGATGGTAAGGAAGTGAATCGGAAAATCATGAAAACGGAGGTAATGAAAGAGCCAGTGGCGGAGGTGGTAACTCAGGGAACATTCGTGAAGCTCGGGAAAAAACATGAGGGCGGAGCCTCGTGGTATGCTTGGACGGGGACGATGGCTGCGGCCAATCCCTGGCTTCCCAAGGGAAGTTATGTTAAGGTTACCAATCTCGAGAATGGGAAAAGCGTGATCGTCGTCATCAATGATCGCGGACCGTTCGTTCCGGGGCGCATCATCGATCTCGACAAGGTCGCCTTTCAGAAAATTGCGAGTATCGGCGCGGGAGTGATCAATGTAAAGATGGAAGAAATAGTGAATTAGCGAGGAGCAAGGAACAACGAACAGAAAACATGGAGCATTAAAAAAAGGCCAGGGACAATTTCGTCCTTGGCCTTTGTGATATCTTTATAGATATGGTTTTGCCACGAATTGCAGGAAAGCGGGATAGCCGTAATGCGTTCCCCATGATTGGTGTAGTAGGTGATTTTTTCGCACACGCAGGTGCTTTATTTGTAGCACCTCAAGAAATGGTCTGAAAAGTCGGAGATATCCTTCTATCGTGTACGCAAAGACATTTGATTCAAAAACTTGGCCATCGATATCGAGGTACCTTTCTCTGAAAGGAGATCCGTAGCGCAAATATTTTTCCTGAAATGTCGGATTCCTCGGAATATGCTGAACCCAATTTATTTCCCCACATCGGGAAGGACTCCCTGGAATGAAGAGATCGGGGTGTGTGACTGAGATGACAATTTTTCCCTTGGGGTGGAGTATTTTACCAACCTCAGTCAGAAATTCTTTGATCTCATGGTCTGTCCAATGGATCATGACCCCAATGCAAAAGATGAGATCAAATGGATCATAGAGCAGATCATCTCCGTGGCCTATCCTTAGTCTTGGAGAGGGTATTGGGAGTAGGTTTGTGTAACTACGATAAGACTTCCCGTGGTAGCCAGTGATATCCCTAAGATCGTATCTGATTCCCAGCGGTCTCTTATATTCTTCCTGTGTCGCTTCGTCTAGCATCTTAGAATTATTGTCGTAAGCGACGACTATCGTGTTCTTGGTTTGTTGAATCCCTTGCGCAATGAGGCGCGCGAAATATCCTGTACCGCATCCTGCCTCGAGAATCCGTTGCCCTTGGGGAGACATGTTTTCAAGTCCTAATTGGAGGGCGCTCGGCCTGGCGATAAGATCACCCATCACACGCGGTGTATTCTTGACCCAAAAAGCAACGCCATTCTCTTTATAGTTCATTTTAGTCTCCCGGGGATTATTTAAGGAACTCTCATCCTGCACTATTGTGGGAATCGTGGTAATAGAGTATTCTCTTTATAAAGAGTGGCAAATACTACCATGTGGTGGTTCTAATCACCATTGATAAAATCATATGTACGAGGACGTTTTTCAAGAATTGGGTATCGCCAAGAATGAAGGAAAGATATATGAAACCCTTTTGCGCGAAGGGCAGAGTCTCGTAGGCAAGATAGCTGAGAAGTCCGGAATACATCGTCGGAATGTCTATGATTCGCTGAGCCGCCTTATCGAGAAAGGCCTGGTTTTTGAAATTTTGGAGGGTCGTGAGAATATGTATCAGGCCGTTTCGCCAGGGAAGCTTATGGATGTAGTACAGGAAAAAGAAATGAGGCTCGCGAAAGTATTGCCCGAGCTTGAAAAGCTCTATATGTCCTTCGCCCCGAATGAATCAGTATCCATGTATCGTGGCAAGGAAGGCTGGAAGAATTATTTGCGGGATATACTGCGAGTGGGAGCAGATACGTATATCATCGGGGCAACTGGTGCGGTGACTGACAGGGAGATCGCGCCGCTCTTCGAACAGTTTCAAAAAGAATCAAAGAGGAAGGGTATCAAGTTTCATTTGTTGTACCGGGGAGAGGTAGGGAAAGCTCCGGAAATTCTCGGCCATCTGGGGGTCAGGTCGCAGTATAAAATTTTGCCTGAAAAATATTCAGGTCTTGGTTCGGTGGCGATATTCGGAGATCATGTGGTGATTATTTCTGCCGTGAAGGGAGTCGGATCTCTCGGTGATGATACCTCGATGACAATAGTTGTGAATCAAAACATCGCGGATACATTCAGAGTATGGTTTCAGTGTATGTGGGATGGCATTTCGGATGTTCCAAAAAAGAAAATTCTTCGAGTAAAGTGATAGGCAGTGAGTAAAGAAAAATGGGCGCACCTCGACAAATAGGTGTATTTGTTCTATATTCTCTATTCAACATTCCCTGCCTACCGGCAGGCAGGTAAATTCTTCTGCATAATATGGAAAAAGTAAAAGCGAAGAAATATCTCGGGCAGAATTTTCTGAAAGATGAACTGGTCATTGAACAGATTATTTTTGCTTCTCAGGTAAAGGATGGCGAACGAGTTCTCGAAATTGGACCGGGAACGGGGATACTGACACAGGCGCTCGCCAAGGCGGGAGCGAGGGTGACGGCGATCGAATTCGATCACGACCTCATCGATCACCTGAATGAGCAATTTATCGAGTCGGAAAACGTCTCTATCCTCGAGGGGAATATTCTCGACATCCATCTCGCCGAACTCCTCGAAAATCTCGGGTACGAACATCGGAAGTATAAGATCGTGGCGAATATTCCATACTATATTACCGCGCCGATCATCCGTGCTCTGCTCTCCCTCAAGCTACAACCTGAATCGATGACGCTCATGGTGCAGGATGAGGTGGCGGATCGATTGGCAGCGAAGCCAGGGGCCATGTCACTCCTCTCCATCATGGCGCAGTATTATGCTACAGTGGAGAAGAAATTTTTCGTGAAGAAAGAGTCATTTGATCCAGTGCCGAAGGTGGATAGCGCGGTGATACAGATAACGCCGAAGAGAATATATGATCCAGAAGAAGATCGGAAGATATTTCGTGTCGCGCGCGCGGGATTCTCGGCACGACGGAAAACACTCGCGAACAATCTCATGAATTCCTTTCATCTCCCGCGCGTTGAAGTTGAGCCACTTATCACCTCATTGGGACTTCTGCCATCCGTTCGCGCTCAGGAGGTTTCTATTGAGCAGTGGGTGAAATTATCGGAGTACCTGAGTGACAAATGAAGCCTCTCTGGTGCCATTGAAGTAAAAAAACTATACAAATAAACCTATACACTAACTGACGGCCGTCAGTTAGTGTATAGGTTATATCAAAGGTTTCTGTTCGAAATGAGTGGGCGGAGAAATACTTAGATAGGCTCTTACAGGAGGAGGAAAAGAGAGAGGAAGCCATAGAGGATGATGAGGGAAATCATCCATGCAGGGAGAGAACGAAAGGAGAAGAATAGATGGTCGTGCGATGATTTTTGGATCAGCCAAAATGTGAGTGTGCCGAAGATGAAGGCGGGGAGTATGAGTTTTGGAGCGTTCAGGATGAAGACACTTCCGATAAAGAGGAGAAAGATGATGCCGCCGATAAGGAGTTTCGCTCGCTCTGCTCCGAGGAGTACGGGGAGAGTGAAGACGCCGTCAGCACGGTCGCCCTCGATGTCTTTGAAGTCTTTTATCGGAAGGACGAATGTATAGGCGATGAGGAGGAAGAAGAGAAGTGGTCTCGGAAGAGCCTCGAGTTGATCAGGAGCGACGAGGAAAAATCCAGAGAGAAGTATGAGTATGCTCGCGCAGGCCGCACAGAGTGTCGCGATCCCGGGGAATCGCTTGAGTCGGAATGGCGGTGCGGAATACACCCAGGCGATTGCTTGATAGCAGAGGAGAAGCATGAGTACTTTGAAAGAAATAATTCCCGCGAGGATGAGGGATGCGATGAAGAAAGAGATGCCGATTGCGGTATAATTTTTTGGATCAATAGTATTCGTCGGGAGTGGGCGTGTAGGATTGGTCATCGCGTCGATGTTCTGATCGGAGAGGTCGTTCACGATGACCGAAGCGATCCAGGCAGAGATGACTGAAGCGATGAGCGAGAGGAGTGCGAGGACTTCGAAGAAGGAGGGGCGGAATGGGAGATGAATGAAGAAAAAAGCTGATGCGATACCGAGGAGTGCGAGTCCACCATGGTAGAACACCTGCGGAAATCGGACATTGTGATAGAGGGCGAGGAATATTTTTTTATTTGAATACAGAAGGAAGAGTCCGATGGTGAGGATAAGGAGGAGTCCATACACGAGCGACATCTTGAAATTGAGTGCGGAGACCGGATCGATGAGCGATCGGAAGAAGATATTGTTCGGGGAGAGGAAGAGTCCGGCGACATCCGTCTCAGTGACGGAGAGAAATCCCTTGGAAAATCCGAGGACAGCGATGGTGATATATGACGGGAAGGTGCCGAGGATGAAGAATACGGCGTAGGAGGCGATACCTCCGAGGAGAGCACGCGAAGCATCTCTCGTCTTCAGAAAGATATAGACGGCGAAGAGGAGGACGGAGAGAGCGACCTCGATACGAACGCCATAGGTGACACCGATTTCTGGAGTACTGCCGAAGAATGAGAAGAACCTCGCGATGAGCCCGCGGATGCCATCGAATTCGTAGAAACTCCAGTACCCAGTACCACCGGAAATGTACCAGTCAAGGAGTGGTGGAGTGAGGATGATGAGGAAGCCGAAGAGGAGGATATTAGCAGCGGATTTGATGGAAGATTTGGCGAAATGGGAGAGTAAAGGGAGGAAGAGGAGGAAGGAGAAAAGGAAAAAGAGAAAGGTATGGGAGAATTCGAAGAAGAAATAGAGAAATGGACGCGTCGGAAAACCCCCGACGGTATTTTCGATAAGGAGTCGGAGAAAAATGAGGGAGATGAAAGCACAGAGGAACAAGCCGTAAGAAATCTCGTTTTTTTCGATGGAGTGTATGGCTCTCGTCAAGATGTTTTTCATGGTGATATTGTAGCACATCCGATACTCCTCGATGATTTCAAGAAGGGTGAAAAAATGGTACAATCCTTCAGTTACATACTAAGGTAAATGGCATGCATCCATTGGAACAAGGGCTCAATCCCGAGCAGGCGAGAGCCATGAAGACGACCGAAGGGCCGGTGCTCATCCTCGCGGGCGCGGGGTCGGGGAAGACGAAGACCCTCACCCACCGTATTGCCTACCTCATGGCGGAAAACAAAATTCGTCCGCAGAATATCCTCG
>JBATLQ010000099.1:0-1896 GCA_049289395.1 Candidatus Moraniibacteriota bacterium
ATAATACACACTGAGAATGGCCACGAAAATACGCTTATTCGCAATGAGGATAAGCGTATACTTCCAGATATTTCCCTGCAAATTTTGTACCACAAAAATCTATGAAAATATGGTGGGTGCGGGGGGAATCCTCCTCGCTCCGACTCGGAGCCGGGGTGCTACACACAGAATGCTCGCTCGCTCACATTCTACTCGCACCCTTCGATTCTGCTCCACTTTGAAATATCAACTATTTTCTCCTGTTTCTTAAAATCTATGCAAATATGGTGGGTGCGGGGGGAATCGAACCCTCGACCGTTGGCTTAAAAGGCCACTGCTCTACCGACTGAGCTACGCACCCGATATAGAATGTAGAATCAAGAATGAAGAATCAAGATTTACAAACGAAACACTCAAAAAAGAATACCCTCAAAATAGAGAAAAGTCAAACCAGGGTCATCATTATTTGGTGAATTTTCCTCATTCTTGATTCCTAATTCTTCGCCACAATCCTGTCTTTCCCGACGAAGGGTCGGAGGACTTCTGGAATGATGATGGAGCCATCTGCCTGCTGATAGTTTTCCATAATAGCGATGAGCGTCCGACCGATGGCAAAGGCAGTCGCATCATTCATATGTACGAACTCCGTTTTCCCTGAATCCCGCTTCACTCGGGTATTCAAGCGCCGAGCCTGATAATCGGTCATGAGATCCGATGTATGTGTTTCGCGATACTTGTTTTGTCCAGGCATGAAACACTCAATATCAATCTGCCTCGCATCTGGCACTCCCATATCCCCCGTACAAATCTGAACGACTTGATATGGAATGCCCAGTGACTGCACGAGATATTCCTGGATGGCAACAATGAAATTCTGTTCATCCAATGATTTCTCCGCGACGGTAAACGATTCTATTTCCAATTTATCAAATTGATGGAGACGCAATATACCTTTCATATCTTTTCCATACGATCCCGCTTCCCTTCGAAAGGCGGTCGAAAATCCGATGTACCGAAGGGGTAGCTCCGCTTCCAACAAAGTCTCATCCATGTGCATCGATCCGAGCGTATGCTCCGCACTCCCAATGAGATACAAATCGTCTTCTGGCAGATAATATCGTTCATCCTTTGGATTGATACGCGCCATTCTCTCGAAAGGCTCCGGCTTGATGAAGACTGGCGGAACCACAGGTACGAAGGATTTTATCGGCACCTCAAGACCCGCCTCCTTAGCGATATTCGCGAGCGTCGATTCATCTCCCAATGTCGTCAAAACAAAATTTACCAAAGCGAACTCGAGCAACACCAAATCCCCTTTCAAGTAGGCGAATCGTGTACCGCTCACCTTGGTAGCGCGTTCAGTATCAATGACTCCAAGCGCTTCGCCGAGCTCCCAATGCTCTTTCGGCTGAAATGTAAATTCTTTAAGTGCCCCCACTTTCCTTGCGACGACATTCTCACTCTCATCCTTGCCGATCGGAGTATCTTCACTCGGTACATTCGGAACCTGCGCCATCAACATGTCAAATGATTCTTTGGCGAGACGAAATACCGGCTCAATCGCGTCGATTTTTTCTTTGATGTCTTTTCCTTTCGTAATGATTTCCTCCCGCTCTTCTGGTGTCCCGGCTTTCGCGATGAGATCATTGATATCATTCTTGAGCGACCGGAGCTCTTCCAGCTCTCGCATGAGTTTCATCCGCTCCTCATCTTTGGCGAGGAGCAATCCCAAATCAAGCGAAAGATTTTTCCCGATAATCGATTTTTTTATTTCCTCCTGATGGCTCCGGATGTATTGGATGTCGAGCATATTTTTTCCGAAGAATAAAGAATTTAGAATGAAGAATCAAGATTGAACAAGAAAAAATATACAAAGAAAGAATACCTTCAATGGAAGCAGAAGTCAAACAAAAATCT
>JBATLQ010000100.1:0-4351 GCA_049289395.1 Candidatus Moraniibacteriota bacterium
CTCTCCAATTTGAAAATTGATGAGCAACGGAAGCCACAGGATGGACGATTCCGTACCGAACAGGGCGGGCATATCGTCGATTTGCGCGTCTCGACGCTTCCTGTGATGGAGGGGGAGAAAGTTGTGATGCGCGTGTTGGAGAAGACGGATCAGATGGTGGATTTCAAGGAGATGGGTGTGTGGGGGCGGGCGGAAGAGATACTCCTCCGAAAAATCAGGGAGCCGTTTGGAATCATTCTTATGACCGGGCCGACGGGGTCGGGGAAATCGACCTCGCTCTATTCATTTTTGAAAATCCTCAATCAAGAGGAGCGAAATATCATCACGCTCGAAGATCCGGTAGAGTACTATATCAGTGGCATCAATCAAAGCCAAATCAAACCAGAAATTGATTATACCTTCGCGAGTGGACTCCGCTCTATCCTCCGTCAAGACCCGAATGTTATCATGGTGGGAGAAATCCGTGATAGCGAGACGGCAGAGCTCGCCATCCACGCGGCTCTCACCGGGCATCTCGTCCTCTCGACGCTCCATACGAACAGTGCCATGGGAACAATCCCTCGTCTCGTCGATATGGGAGTGGAATCATTTCTCCTCGCATCGTCGCTCCAAGTCGTCGCAGCACAACGGCTCGTGCGACGAATCTGTCTCGAGTGCAAAGAGCCGATGCCGATTACGCCAGTGATAGAGGGTATGATCCGGAAGGAATTGGAGAGTATTCCCAGGGAGGAGTTTCCGAAATACGGATTGAAAGCGGATTTGAAGCAGATAACCGTGTATAAAGGCAAGGGGTGTGATTTCTGCAATGATACGGGATACAAAGGGCGTGTGGCGATGGTGGAAGTGATTGATGTGACGGATGAGATAAAAAATATCATCACGGATAAACAGGGGAATGAGCGAGAGCTGGAGAAAGTACTCCCACATCAGGGGATGATTTCCATGCGCGAGGATGGGATACTAAAGGTGCTCGCTGGCGTGACGACTCTCATGGAAGTGGAGCGGGTGACCGAGGGGGAAGAAATCGTTGAGGAAGAGAAGGCGAAGGGGGAGGAATGATATTGATGATTTGGAATGCCCCTTGATATTTCATTCGGGATGGAGGATAATGAGGAAGATGATAGAGGTGAGAGTTGAGAAATTTTTTACAGCGGTTGCACCGCTCCAAAAGCGGAACAACCGTTGAAATGAAATATCCCTCCAAAAGCGGAACAACCCTGCCTACCGGCAGGCAGGCGCTATAAAAAATAGAAAAATACTATGACTGACATTTCCGAAGCGACGAAGCAGGCGGGGAAGAAGATCATGCTAGTAGAGGATGATCCGTTTATCTCGGACATCTACCATATCAAGTTGAGTGAGGCAGGCTATGTTGTATCGGTCGCTTCGAATGGATTGGAAGCGATGAAGAAACTTGAGGAGGGAGAGACTCCGGATCTCATGTTGCTTGATATCGTGATGCCGTATATGGATGGACGAGATGTGTTGAAGACGATGCGCGAGAGTTCGGCATGGAAGGATGTCCCGGTTATACTCCTCACGAATATTTCCGAGAAACAGCAGGTAGAGGAAGCGTTCAAGTATGGCGCCAAGGATTACCTCATCAAATCGCATTTCACTCCATCGGAAGTGATTGAGAAGGTAGCGGCGGTATTCGTTCAGATGGAGAAGAAATAGCGCAATTGTTATCAGCGGACGCACCTGCCTATGGCAGACAAGCCGCTCAAAAAGCGCCTGCCCGCCTTTGGAGGGGAACGATCGCTTATACAGTAAAAACAAAAACATGGAAGTACTACATGTCGAACAACGATTGAAGAATCTCCTCCTCCTCGTTGGGCAGGAGCGGGCTTCTGACCTCCATATGTCGGTCGGTCGGTATCCGACGCTCCGTATTGATGGGGGGCTCCGTCCGGTGACCAAGGAGAAGGTACTGACGCCAGCGGATACGCTCGCCCTCTCGAATGTGCTCGTCTCAGAGGAGCAGAAGAAGATACTCCTCGATAAGGGGAGCGTCGATTTTTCGTATAATTTCGAGGATCGGGCGCGTTTTCGTTGTAATATCTTTTTTCAGAAGGGCTATATCAGTATCACCATGCGGTTCCTCATGGAGCGATTGCGCGGACTGGAGGAACTGAATGTGCCGACGACGCTCTATAATTTCGCCAACTATTCGCAGGGACTCGTACTCATCACGGGACCGGTGGGACATGGCAAGTCCACCACGCTTGCCGCTATCGTGGACTATATCAATCATAACTTGGAGAAACATATTCTCACTATCGAAGACCCGATAGAATTCGTATATACGCAGGATCGTTGCATTATCAATCAGCGCGAAGTAGGGCGGGATGCGAAGACATTCGCCGATGCGTTGAAGGCGGTGTTCCGCGAGGATGTGAATGTCGTCCTCCTCGGAGAGCTTCGTGACCTCGATACCATCGCGACCGCCATGACGGCGGCGGAGACGGGGCATCTCATCTTTGCGACCCTCCATACGAATGACAGCTCGCAGACCATCGACCGTATTATCGATGTGTTCCCGGCAAATCAGCAGAATCAGATCCGTGCTCAGCTCGCGAGCGTGCTCCTCGGGGTCGTTTCTCAAAGGCTCCTTCCGATGATCGGGGGTGGTCGTATCCCGGCTATCGAGATCATGTTGAAGAATCATGCGGTGGAGAATCTCATCCGTGAGAACAAGTCATTTCAGATCGATGCGGTGATCGAGACGGGGTTGAAGGAGGGTATGGTGTCGCTCGATCGGGCGCTCGCGGATTTCGTAAGGCGCGGTGTCGTCTCCGCCGAGGATGCCCTCCGCTATGCGAAGAGCTCGGAGTATTTCAAGATGCTCATCGGGAAGAATTAGTTTTCAATTTTATTCAGCGGACGCACCGCTCAAACAGCGGAACGACCGCTTAAAAACTATGAAATTTCACTTTAAAGGAAAAAATGAACTCGGTGAGGTGAAGGAGGGATTCGTCGATGCGATCGGCGAAGATTTCGCGACTGAAATCCTCCAGAAAAACGGCCTCATCGTGCTCTCACTCGAAGCGGAGGAGGCGGGCGTATCTCTCGAACGACAATTCCAGAAAATCTGGGAAGGAGTGAATCAGCGGGAGCTCGCCATCCTCTTCCGTCAACTCGCGACGCTCATCGAGGCGAAGGTTCCGGTGACGAGCTCACTCCAGTCCGTCGCCATGCAGACGAGCAATGAATATCTGCGTGGTATCGTCCGCGATATGGCGGAGGATATCGATGACGGTATGCCGTTTTCTGAGGCATTAGAGCGGCACAAGGATATTTTCTCTCCGCTCGTCATCAATATGGTGAAGGCGGGAGAGATTTCCGGCGGACTCCAGCGATCGATCAAGTATGTCGCCGACAATATTGAGAAGAATTACTACATGACTTCGAAGATCAAAGGTTCCCTCATGTACCCGGCTTTCGTCATC
Organism: Candidatus Moraniibacteriota bacterium; assembly: GCA_049289395.1. GTDB lineage: Bacteria > Patescibacteriota > Minisyncoccia > Moranbacterales > UBA1568 > CAYTED01. The sequence goes on from JBATLQ010000100.1 coordinate 3,450, forward strand.
GGTGCGGCGGGTATCATCGGCTTTCTCGTCGTCACTTTTATCCTGCCGAAGATAACCGGGATTATCAAGGAAATGAAAATAGCAGTACCGTGGTATACACAGGTACTCATGTGGCTGGGGGATTTCATGCAGGTGTACTGGTGGGCGGTCGTCCTCATCGTCGCCGGAGCCATTGCTGGGTTCATGTATTATTCCAACAGCGAAGCGGGGCAAAAGGATATGGAAGAAATAATCCTGAAGATTCCCGTCATCGGCACGATCGCGAGCCGGCTCTATCTTATCCGTTTCGCGGAGAACCTCTCGGCACTCCTCGCGGGGGGCATCCCCATCGTCCGGGCGCTCACGGTAGTAGCGGATGTCGTGGGGAACGGCGTCTACAAACGCGTCATCCTCCGGGCGGCGGACAATGTCCGTACGGGTGGTATGATGAGTCAGGCGCTCATGAATGACCCGGCTATCCCGCCGATGGTGGCGCAGATGGTGAAGATTGGTGAGGAGACGGGTTCCACGACTCAGGTCTTGAAGGCGGTATCGGATTTCTATACGCAGGAAGTGGATATGCTGACGCGCAATATGATGTCCCTCATCGAACCGATACTCATCGTCATCCTCGGCATCGGCGTCGCCATCATGGTGGTGGGCATACTCCTCCCTATTTACAATATCGCCGGACAGCTTTAGAATAGGAGTATGTTGATAGGGTATGATATACTGTAGAAGTGAAAGTAAGCGAGAATCAATTTCTCAAAATCATAAATATAAAAAGAGAGGAGGTGAGAATATGAAAAATACAAAAGGATTTACCCTTATTGAACTCCTCATCGTTATTGCCATCATCGGCATTCTCGCCTCGATCGTATTGGTCAGCTTGAGTAGCGCCCGTGAAAAGGCGAACATCGCAG
>JBATLQ010000101.1:0-10939 GCA_049289395.1 Candidatus Moraniibacteriota bacterium
GATAATCATCCGCCCCACGAGGAGGGCATCATCATCCTCCAAATCATTGATCGACTCTATTTCCCGCTTCGGGATGATGAGAATATGCACCGGTGCCAAGGGATGGATATCTTTGAAAGCGAGAATCTCCTCATCCTCATAGACGATATCGGCGGGTATTTCTTTCCGAATAATTTTCGAAAATATCGTTTCCATGATTTTTCAATTTGGTATTTGGAATTTGGAATTTGGAATTTGACATTTCTTATATGTCTTCCTCATCATCTTCCACATGCACCGGCACCTTCGCCGACATATCGGTATTACTCTTCAGGATTTTCTTGATGGAGATGACGAGGCGATCCTGATTCACCGTTTCCTGCGTCCCAGAAATCATATCCTTCACGATAGCCGTCTCATCGAGCGCCTCCTTCTGCCCGATGATGACCGTGATCTCCACGCCCAGGCGATTCGCGACACGGAGTTGGGATTTCAAGCTCCCCCGTCCGAAACTCTCAGCCGTGAGAATGCCGTTTTTCTCCAGATCGGCAAACAATCGGAGGCTCTTCCTCTTCGCGAGGTCACCGAGCTGCGCGAGGAATACTCTCGGCTTCGGCTCTTCGTATGGCTTCACCTGGGTCCGCTTCATCTCAAGCACGATCCGATCAAGCCCAAGTCCAAATCCAATCGCCGGAGTCGATTCGCCACCGAGCGATTCGATCAAACGATCATACCGACCGCCACCGCCGAGCGAATAATTCTTGCCATCCTTGTCAGTCGAACGGATTTCGAATACGGTTCGCGTATAATAATCGAGCCCACGAACCAATCGGGTATTGATCGTATACGAAATCTCCAATTCATCCAGATATTCGAGAAGTCGCTTGAAATGCGCCCGTGATTCATCGTCAAGGTAATCGATTGATTGTGGAGCATTCGCGGTGAGTTGAATGCACTTATCTTCCTTGCAATCGAGAATACGGAGTGGACTCGTGATGAGTCGGTCGCGACAATTCTGACAGAGTTTGTGTCGCTGAGATTCGAGGAACTTGATGAGTACGCGCTCGTAATCGCGACGCGATTCCCTCGTCCCGATACTATTCACCTGAAATTCGATATTCTTCAATCCGAGATCACGGACGACGCGCGAAGCGAGCTGGATGACATGCGCATCGAGAATCGGATCCGCTTCACCGAGCACATCGAAATTCGCCTGCCAGTGTTCGCGGTACCGACCTTCCTGCGGACGGTCATACCGGAAGAGCGACCCCATGGTGAAGAGCTTGATCGGCTTCGGGAGGACGCTCATCCCGTGCTGGATAAATGCGCGACAGAGACCGGCCGTCATCTCCGGACGGAGCGCGACGCGATCTCCGCCTCTCGTATTGAACAAGTATATTTCCTTGTCGATGATATCCGTCCCCTCTCCGATACTCCGCAGGTAGAGGTGCGCGTATTCCACCATCGGCAAGTCGATGCGACGGAATCCGTATTCTTCGGATGCCTTCGTCAAAATACGGCGTACCCGTTCCCAATAGGGCTGTTCATCCGGCAGGATATCCCGCATCCCGCGGAGCGCCTGCATGAGGAGCTCACTCTCTTTTTTCGGTGGCAGGGATTTCTTCGCGACTTCCTTTTTCGGAGGCGTCACCAGGTGAGTTTCTTTCCTCGCGCCATTTCCCGAACCCTTCCCTACGACCTTCTTTCCTTTCTTGTCTGCCATACCATTTCGTATCACGAATTAAAACAATCTCAATCTCAGAAAGAGCTAATAGACATCGGCATTGGGGAGTGGCCACATACGCATGAGCACTTTCCCGATGATCTTATTCTCAGGAATAGGTCCGATGACTCTCGAATCATAGCTATTTTGTCTATTATCCCCCAGCACGAAATACTCTTTCGGTTTCAATTCGACCGCCGCCATATCCGTCGTTATCACCCGTGGCAAAAGATACGAGTGGTCATCGAGGGCGAACCCATTCGGATGCTCTTTATTATAAATCGTCACCCGAGAATCCTTAATTTGGACGGTCTCGCCGGGGAGGCCGATCACCCGCTTGATGAAATACTGTGAAGGATTCCGCGGATACCGGAAAACAACCGCATCGAAACGAAGAAGCTCTCGAAAGGGGCGCACAGAAAAATCGAGCGTATCACCGAGGCGTATGTCCGTCGTCTTGTATCCGAATTCATTCACAATGAGATAGTCCCCACCGAAGAAACTCGGCTCCATACTGGCTCCCTCCACAAAAAATGGCTGGAAGAAAAAAGTTTTGACAGGTATAATGATAACAGCGGCGAAGAGGAGCACTTTCAAAAGCTCGAAGAATGAACCCCAAGCATTTTTCCAAAAACCCGGACTATTCGGAGTCCCTTCTTCGACCATCTCCCCTTCCTCGTGCCGTATCGTGAGCATACAATGAAAAAATATGTTCGAATGAAACGATAATACCGACATGATAGCATATTTTTCCCTTTCAATCAATGGTTCGTCCGCGCCTCATTCATGCCTTTTCTTCACCACTCTTCATCATCTCCTGTCATGAAAACATCCTCCATTATCAGCACCAGTATTATTCTCCTTATTCTCGCGTTTTTCCTGTATTTTCTCTTTCAAATCATATCACTCCCCGGGAAAATCAGCCTCAATAATGACACACCCTCCGCCCTCGAAGGTGCAAAAGACATCACTCGCGCCCTCACCCAATCCGATAGTACGCCACTCCGTGGAGAAAAAGAGGGACGCATCAATATCCTCCTCCTCGGACGGGCGGGAACTTCTCACTCCGGAAAAGATCTGACCGATACGATAGCCCTCCTCTCGATTGACACGGTCAACTACCAGGCGGGACTTCTCTCGATTCCGAGGGATCTCTACGCACCCATCGGTGGGACGAATTCCTTCACCAAGATTAATTCCATCTATCAGTATGGCCTCCGTGAAGATGGCGATTCGGAGGCTATCGAGAAAACCGCTTCTTTCATCACCGGAGTGCCCATCCACTACACCATCATCGTCGATTTCGACGGCTTCGAGAAAATAGTCGATGCAATCGGTGGCGTCACGATACACAATGCAAGGGATATCCGGGATACCCTCTACCCGGGGAAAAATTACTCCTACGAAACATTCGAACTGAAGGCTGGGTGGCATACCCTCGACGGCAAGACGGCTCTCAAATATGTGAGGGAGCGGCACGATGACCCGGAAGGCGATTTCGGTCGTGCGAAAAGACAGCAGGAAGTGCTCCAAGCGCTCCATGACAAAGCACTCGACCCCACCCTCTTCGGTAATATCTTCACCATCGAACGCCTCCTCACCGCGCTCGGCGAAAGCGTACGCACCGACATCGCCACACGAGAAATAGAATCATTCCTCTCTCTCGGGAAAAAGGTTGACAGTCAGAATATCAGCACTACCGTCGTCGATGCGTGGAAAAAAGAAAGTCTCCTCCGCGTCGATCATATAGACACTCCCTCTGGTGCCGCTTTCGTCCTCGTCCCACGATCCGGCACCTGGGAGGAAGTTCGCGACCTCGCGGGCAACCTCCTCCACCTCTCCGCGAAACAAGATCGCGAAGAACGGATCCGCACAGAAAATGCACGCATCCTCATCGCCTCAAATCAAAACAGGGCAAAGAATGCTCGGGTTCTCCAAACATTTCTCGAGGAATCACTTCATATAGCTTCCGTACGGACGACCATCCTCCCGAAGAACCAAGTCGAGGAGAAAAGCTTTATCGCGGAGAAAGAAAATCTCGCCACTCCCTACGCACTCGATGCCCTCCTCAAGGCTCTCCCGATCGAGAAGAGAGGAGGGGGGGATGTGTCTCTCACGACAGACACTCCGTATGATATCCTCATCGTCATCGGTCGCGATTTCAAAGGAGACATCCTCGCGGCACCCGTTGAAGATACTGCCTCACGCCATACGATCGATGACTTCGAGACCGTACTCGAGCCACTCCCCTATTCCGGCATCAAAAATTGATGTAAAATATCCCTATGATCCTCATCCTCGGTCTCGGAAATCCCGGTGAAAAATATGAGCACACCAGACACAATGTCGGGTTCCTCTTCCTCGATTTCCTCCGGGAGGCATGGCGACTCCCTGCTTTCGCACCGTCTCATCGCTTCGAATCCCTCCTCTCCAAAGGCGAGTGGAACGGACACTCGATACTCCTCGGAAAACCGGAAACCTATATGAATCTCTCGGGAAAACCGGTGGGGAGTCTCCTCCGATATTACAAACTGAACGAAAAAAATCTCGCGGTCATCCATGACGACCTGGACATCGCGAGAGGGGCACTCCGGAGCACACACTCATCATCCGCCGCCGGACACAATGGCGTCATCGACATCATCGAACGGATCGGCACACAGGATTTCTTCCGTATTCGTATCGGTATCGGCCGCCCACTCGGCGAGCCTCGCCTGCTGGTGGGAAAATCCGAAGATCATATCCCCACGAAAGACTTCGTCCTCCTCCCGCTCCCACATGAGGAATACGCGACACTCCACGATGTCGTCTTCCCCCGTGCAAAGGAAATACTCGAAGAATGGGTTTCGAAACAAGCGTAAAGCCATAAAAAAATCCTCGAATCCCTGTCCGTAAGTCACGAGAAAGATCAGGAGGGAGATCTTTCTGCAAGCCTACAGACAGAGATACCAGGATTCTTTGATTCCTACAATTCGCTTATTTTCGGCTATCCTATCGGAAAAAAACGATTTTGTCAACCATCGCCACCTACCGTGATACCACTATGTCGCCTCGGCGTATCTCTCTCATCCTCTCCTTTTTCGTCCTCTTTCTCCCATTCGTCGCCCTTGCAAACGATTCGGATATTTTTATTTCTGAATTCTCCATTGGTAGCGAAAATGTCGATGATGATTTCATCGAACTCTATAACCAATCATCAATAGATATCTCATTAAAAGAGTGGCGCCTTTGCCGAAGAACAAAGACCAATACAAGCACTTGCGAATCCCGCAGTAGCTCGCTCATTAAAACTTTTTCTACAAACGAAAAAATTCCTGCTCACGGATTTTATCTCTGGACGAATGGTAATGGGGAAAAATACACTGCAATCCCAGCAGATACTCATACCGACCAGGCACTTACGACAAATAACAGTCTCGCGGTATATAATAGCGACGGAGTACTCGTTGATGCCGTCACATGGGGATCCGGACATGCACTTCCATTTGCGCCAACACCCATACTATCCAATCCAGTCGCAAAAAAATCCCACACAAGAAATTTCAATACGCTTGCCTGGGAAGAAAACCAATCACCAACACCGACCAATAGCCACGGGCAGATGCTAGCATCCTCTCCACCAACAATACCCGACCCTAAACCGATACCACCCTCACCTACCAAAACAAACACCTTAATCCGCATCAACGAACTTCTTCCAAATCCATTCAATGAAGATGATGAATGGATAGAATTTTATAATTTTGGACCTGATAATATTGCCCTTGATAACTTCACTATAAGTGATGCCACAAACAAACCATACATCTTTCCGGCAAAAACGACACTCGAAGCCAAACATTTTTTGCTATTACTCCGAAAAGACTCTGATATCGCTCTCAATAATACCAATGAGATCGTTACGCTTGCAGATGCCTCAAAAAACATCGTCAGTCAGGTTTCCTACGGAAAAACCATCGAAGGGGCATCTCTCAATTACGCACCAAGCGGTTATCGATGGAGCCGGACGATTACTCCGGGGGCGGAAAATATCCTGGGCAATGCGCCGGAAACGAAAGGGAAAGACATTCCCGATACCGCGTACCGAGGCGTCCTCACTGTATTCTCCGCTGACGGAAAGGACGGCGATGGCGACCATATCAAATACACTTGGGATTTCGGTGATGGTCACAAGAGTTACAAGGGCGAAACAACGCATCGCTATGAGGAAGAAGGGAAATACGAGGGAACCCTCACGGTGAGTGACGGAACTGAGTCGACTGTCACCGCATTTACCATCGATGTGGAGAAGTATGACGCGCCGAAAATCCGCATGACCGAACTCATTCCGAATCCCGATGGCAAGGATACCGATGCCGAATTTATCACCCTCGAAAACCGCTCGAAGAAATCAGTCGATCTCCTCGGTTGGAGCATCGCGACCGGCTGGAAGAAGCTCGTCAATCACCCGATCCGCGAATCCTTCGTCATCCCGAAGAAATCGAGCCGAAATATCACGCATGCCTCCTCCGCCTTCACTCTCCCGAATGAGAAAGGTCGCATCGAACTCCGATCCCCCGATGGCAAGACCGTCCAAAAACTGAAATATAATCTCAAAGGGAAATCCGCCGAAGAGGACGCCCGTCTCGTGAAGGAAAAAGGAAAGAAATGGGAATGGATCGCTCGTCAGGGAACAGGGAACGAGGAACAGGGAACCATACAAACAGCGGACGAACCGCCTGCGGACGGCTTGTCTGCCGTGGCAGGTGCGTCCGCTGTTATCGACGAGCAAGAAAAACAACTCAAACAAGATACAGAAAGAATCACACTCAGAAAGAATCGAGGAGAAGAACTTCTTTCGACCGAACAAAATCCGACCGAAGAAATGAGACGACTCATCAGTTACGGTACCGATATCGAGACACCCATCGCTGTACTCGCGCTTGTTCCCCGAGTCGCGGGTGTGACCGACGAGGCATCACAGGCAGAGGAAGAACAAAACAACATCGACGAGCACTTCAACATGAATGCCCTCATCAATCACTGGCTCGCAGAAGAATAGTTTCCTACGCTACGGAAGGGGTTTCCGTTGAAGGAGGAGCGACTGGTTCTACCGAAGGAGCCGGTGATTCAATCGATCCAGAAGCAATCCTCGTGAGTGAACGATACAGCGCAACAGTCGCCATCGAAGAAACCGGAATCGTATACAAGAGCCCGATTCCGAGTGCCAGCGCACCCAAGATATTGATACCAATGAGTGCAAGATAAAAAGAAAACAATTGCCATTTGATACCATCGGTCAAGCGAGCGCTCTGTTTCAGCGCATCTATCGCCGTGAGCTCCGGTCGATCGACGATGACATACCCGTAGAAGCCGTATTTCAGGAGGATGTACACACCAGGAATAATGAGCAAAACGAAGCCAATCCCCATCGCAAGTACATAGAGGATGCTTGCCCAAAGATATTTCCAGAAAAGATCTGCCCGGGAAAGTATTTCAGCAATTGACGCTTTCTTCCCATCAACGAGGGCGAGGACTATATGTGTCGTACCCAAGGCAACCAAAAGCGAAATTGCAATCGATGCAATACTGACGACGAACGAAAGTGGTGAATCACCCAGCACTTTCTCCAGTACACTCGAAACGATTTCCACTCCCAGGGGAACACCCAATACCGCGAGAACGATGAGTCCCCACTGCTCTGCAACGAACGCCCGCCCTGACCTTATCAACTCCCCTATTTTCGGCATAGTCATCTGCATATATTTTCTCTAAAAATTACATCCTAAAATTAAGAACGCTCTCTTACAAAACATTATACCACAAATAACATACCAACATACTCTAACCCCAAAAGAGCAACCTTTAAGGCTTTTCAGAGGCTCCCCGACCGACTATTGACTTTATCAGTAAAAAGTGCTATAATAGACGGTTGTCAATAATTCGATAACCCTATGATTATGGGAGTATTTCTCACGCAATTCACCACGCTCGTCATCGCCGGGTTCATCCTCGTCAATGTCGGGAGTATCACCACGAACGCCATTCTCGACGCGGCGACCGATACCGCCAATGCCGCGAATGTGCGACAGCTCTCGACGGCGATTGAGCTCTACCACCTCGATCACAACGCCTATCCGAGTGCACGAACCGGCGACCAATTGGTAAACACTCTCTACACTGAAGGGTATATAGAGAACAAGCCCGCCGACGCATCGGTCTTCGCCTACGAGAAAGTAAGTACTGGCGATGCCTACAGCCTGAAAAGTCTGAAGAGAAAGTAAGGCTACGAAAAAAGAAAAGACCCGAATCACTTCGGGTCTTTTCGCTTTCATAAGCTGTTTCTATGCGAAAGCTCGAACTTTTTTTGAAAACCCGCCTGTCCGGCAGGGAATTTTTGATTTAAGATTGCCTGTCCGCCTTTGGCGAGAATCCGATTTTTCCGTCGCCACCGAATTTCGTGCCAGTGAAACTGACGCACCACCAAAACAATATGAATCTCCCCCGGGCTTACGATCGGGGATTTGCTGGGGTAGCTACATACAAGCGCGACCGACTCTTTCCTTCACCTTTTATTATCCAACTCTCCTTTCTCAAGTACTCGGCCATTTTTTCCCAAAGAATCAGACTTTTCCCATATTTATTGCTTATTTTATATTCTTCTTTTTCATTACCTACGATAACCGGGAACCCATAACCTTTTTGTAAAGGATATCTACCTGCCCACACAATATAGGGTGTAAATTCCTCAAGAATAATGAAGTCTTCAGCGAGTAAAGTTATAGATCCAGATTGTGGAATCTTCTTGGCCAGTATTTCCAACTCATGATTCATTAAATCATTTATATCTCCTTCTGTAATAGGTTTCTTTGTACCGTTAATTTTATTTAAAATAATAATGCCTTTAATAAGATTCTCGAACGACAGACCCATGAGTAACCTGTATGCACGAGGGTAGGCGTCTGCTGTCCGGTGGTCTTTTAACGGAAGCTTCAATATATCTAACTTGTCCGCCGCCATTTTTAACTCCATCGCTAGCAACAACCATGAACCAGGACTGTCTACCGGCGCACTGTAAATTGATTTTTTATTTAATTTCTTTTCCATTACATTACTTTAGTGATGCGGTTCGTATTAGACAAAATTCGAAACCATTTTGAACAAAATCCAAGGGAATGAATCGCCCCGTAGCAAACTACGAGGAATTCTTACTTACATTCCAAAAATAAGCGTAAGGGAAATCCTCGCCCGCCTGACCGACATTGGAGCGAGATACGGGAATCGAACCCGTGCCCTAACCTTGGGAAGGTCATGTACTACCATTATACTAATCTCGCCTTTTCCCCCTTTCCCCCTTTTCTCCCCTTTGAAAAAAGCTTCTCTCCTGCTAGAATGAAAACATAATTTTTTCGGAAAATCAAATGTTTTCACTTATTACCCAGCATCGGAAGCTCTCTTTTTTTGTTGCCTTTCTCCTCATTCTCGGCGTTTCTGGTTATTTTCTCCTCCCCGGATTCCTGAAGAGCAACAGTACGGAAATCGCCCGTACCTCCATGGCGATTATCAAAAATGTCTCGAAAATCCTCCCCATCGAAGCGGATACCAAGAAAGAAATCGACGCGATCGGCACCCTCGTATCGAAATTCACTGAGACAGACGGGAAGACCCATGTCTTTTTCCTCATGCTTCAGAACAATTATGAGCTCCGACCAGGCGGTGGATTTCTCGGACAATACGCTATTTTGAAAATAAAAGATGGGAAAATCCTCTCATTTGTTTTCGAAGATGCCAATCTCCTCGATCAACGGATCAAAGACGCGAATATCAAGATCACGCCACCCTGGCCACTCACCCGTTACGGACAAGTGCGTCGCTGGCTCCTCCATGATTCCAATTTCTCTCCCGACTTCCCGACCAATGCCGCGAAGGCGGAGTATTTCTACCGTCTCGGTGGCGGACGCGAAAAATTCGACGGCGTCTTCGCCATCAATGCCGATGTCCTCAATCATGTCATCGGTATCACCGGCCCCATCACCATCCCTGGATTCGGCACCTACACGAGCGAGAATGCCGCCATCATGCTCGAAGAAGATGTCGAGAAAGACTTCCTCGGAGAAGATGTCCCCGCTGAACTGAAGCAAAACCGGAAAAATGTCATGAAGCGACTCGCCGCGGAAATCGTCCGTCACATTTCCAGTCTGAATGATGTGAAGAAAATAGCCGACCTCGGGCTCGAGGAACTGCGGAACAAGAATATCCAACTCTTCTTCAAAGATGCTGAACTGCAGAATGTCGTCGCGGGTGTCTACTGGGATGGATCCGTCGCCAAGGATTGGGGGGGCGATTTCCTCATGGTCGTCGATGCCAATATCGGCGCGAAGAAAAGCGATTACTATGTGAAGCGATCCCTCGACTATGTCGTCGATTTCACCGGAACGAAAGGCGTGGCGACGCTCACCTACCACTACAATCACACTGCGACCTACGGCGACTGGCGCACCAGCGACTATCATACCTACACTCGGGTATTCGCCCCGACCGGATCGAAATATATTGAAGGGAGTCGTCAGAAAACCGGTGGCGTGAGCACGGCAAATGACACGACTTTCAAGAAAACTATTTTCAGCTATAAAGTGGATGCACTGATGAATCAGACCCTACCGACTTCCATCCAGTATGAGCTCCCCGAAACCATCACCGCGGATAATTACCAACTCCTCATACAAAAGCAGAGTGGCACCGGCGATATCCCGGTCAAGGTCACACTGAAAACCACTGAGGGTGAATTCTCGCAGGAGGCAACTCTGAAAAAAGACATTCGCTTCTCCTTTGCCAAAGCGCAGTAACTCGGGACTTCTCTCTCATAACTAAACGACTATGGAACACGATCTCCTTTTCAAGAAAAGACATTCGCTCGCGCATCTCCTCGCGATGGCGGCCCTCGAACACGATCCGCTCGCGCGCCTCTCCGTCGGCCCCGTCACCGAAAACGGATTCTATTACGATATCGATTTCAGCGAGGGGAAGACGCCGACTCCCGATGACCTGAAAACACTCGAGAAATCCATGCGAAAATTCGTGAACAAAAAGTTCTCCTTTTCCAGGCGCGAAGTCACCACCAATGAGGCACGAACATTTTTCAAAGGAAACCCTTACAAGCTCGCCATCGTGGGTGATATCGAGAAGGGAGGCGCGGAGATCACCCTCTATGATACCGATTCATTCACCCCGTTAGAGGCGGGAGCACACTCGGAATCC
>JBATLQ010000102.1:0-13786 GCA_049289395.1 Candidatus Moraniibacteriota bacterium
GTATAGTAATAGAGAGAGCGGAATTTTGCAAATCAGTCGTTCTCTGACAGAATGTTCGTATGGAAGATGTTCAAACAATTGAGTCAGGCAAAGTGATTGTCGGTATCGATGAAGCAGGACGGGGGCCACTCTGCGGACCGGTCGTCGCGGCGGCGGTCGTGTTTCGTGAATCAGAGGAAGTATTGTTGAAACTCCCGGAGTGGAAGTTCATCCGTGATTCGAAGAAGCTCTCCGAGAAACAACGGGAAAAAATGTTTGATTTCGTTATGGAGCATTCCTTCGTCGGGGTGGGTATGATGCATGCCGATACGATTGATCGGGTGAATATCCTCGAAGCGACATTCCTCGCGATGAAAAGCGCTATCGCTTCGCTCAGACAACAATTAGCAAAGAGCAATGAACAAAAAATCCGAGATGAAGATTTCCGTATACTCGTGGATGGAAATCAGCTGATACCGAATATTCCATTCGAACAGCATGCCATCGTGAATGGGGATGCGCTCATGAAAGTCATCGCGGCGGCATCGATTATCGCGAAGGTGACTCGGGATCGTATGATGCTCGAATATGACAGAACCTATCCGCAGTATGGTTTCGCTCAGCATAAGGGGTATGGAACGAAAGTGCATATGATTGTGCTTCGGAAATTCGGTCCCTGTCCGATTCATCGGATGTCTTTCAGGCCGGTATTTCTCTCCATTCCGGAAAATGCGAATAAACGGTTTTTCGGAAAATAATACGAAGATAAAGCACGAATTTCAAATCACAAAAATCAAACAAAGCACAAATAATCAAAACACAAAATCAAAACAAATTGAAGAGTGAGTTTGTGCTTTGGGATTTGGAATTGTGTTTTGTTTGGTCTTTGTGGTATGGGTTTTGTGTTTTTCCCGGTATTTTCCCGATATCTTGCCAAGGCGGAAAAGAAGTGGTATCGTAGGGATATTGTAATTCTGATAAGCGTTTTTCTGTATGGCAAATCCGAAACAACGGCATACCAAACAACGACGAGATCGCGCTCGGGAACAGTTCAAAATGACTCCGACCGATGTGAAAACCTGTCCGAAATGTAGTGCTCCGGTACTTCCGCATCGCGCCTGTCCGAAATGTGGCAGTTATCGTGGTCGGGAAGTGGTGAAACAAGTCGTTCCGAAATTGAAAAAAACTGAGAAGAAAGCATAATTGTTCGCAGGGCTTCGGCGTGCTTCTTCTTTTGTCGGTATCGAGTATTACTTACCAATAGAGCTAACACAAAAATAGTATGGCGAATCGTCATCTCCAACGATCAATCGCGATGCAGTCTCTCTTCGAATGGGATTTTCGTGAGCAAGCCGATGCTTCGGCGAATGTAATCGTGAGTCATAATATCGAAGAATTCGCTCCCGGATTGGAGGATGCGGATTTCGCGGTGAAGCTCGTGCGAGGAGCCTTGCGCGAACGACCGGTGATAGACAAGCTGATCGAGAAGTGTGCGCCGGAGTGGCCGATCGACCAGATAGCCGTCGTCGATCGTAATATCCTGCGTCTCGGAATTTTCGAGCTCATGTTCGGAAATTATGATGAAGTTCCTCCGAAGGTGGCGATCAATGAGGCCATCGAAATGGCGAAGTCTTTCGGCAGTGATGCGAGCCCTCGGTTCGTCAATGGCGTGCTCGGGACAATCTATCGCGAGATGGGGGAACCGATGAAGGACGACGACTCGACCAAGCATCATGAGCGGATGGCGGTTTCGAAAAATGAAAATGGGGCGCAATCTGATGATGGAGCGGGGGAAAAATCTGTCGAAACTACTCACGAGGAGCCGAAGAAGAAAAAGGCTTCCGTCCGCAAGACGGCACACAAAGGCGCGTAAGCGCTTTTTCAGTAAGTATTTTTGGTGATTGGATTTTGGTGATTGGTTATTGATTGCAAGGTATGCCATTTTCTCACGAAGCATTTGCAGAAAAGCTCGGTATCGCTATCAAGCGACCGGAGTTTTTTCAGGAGGCGATCACGCATCGCTCCTATTTGAACGAGCACCGGAGTTACGAGTTGAATCACAATGAGCGGTTGGAATTCCTCGGGGACGCGGTGCTGGAGCTCGTCGTGACGGAGTATCTCTACCACGAGTATGCGAATCCAGAGGGAGATCTCACTTCTTGGCGTGCGGCGCTCGTGAATGGTGAGATGCTTGCCGGTATTTCGAAGAATCTCGGTGTGGAAGCATTCCTCCTCATGAGCAAGGGCGAGGCGAAGGATACCGGACGAGCACGGCAGTATCTCCTCGCGAATGCGATGGAAGCGATTATCGGTGCACTCTATCTCGATCAGGGATATGATGCTGCCAAAGTATTCATCATGGATCGCGTCGTCTCGCATCTGCCGGAAGTATTGAAGGAGGGTTCCTATGCGGATCCGAAGAGTCGTTTTCAAGAAATCGCACAGGAGAAGATGGGTCTCACACCGAGCTATCGGGTTCTCCGCGAATCGGGTCCGGATCATGATCGGCATTTCATCTCGGGCGTCTATCTCGGAGAGGAACTCATCGCCGAGGGAGAGGGGCAGTCGAAGCAAGAGGCCCAGCGCGAAGCCGCGAAGAACGGTCTCGTCGTGAAGGGATGGTAAGTATCAGTCAACAGTGAACAACGATCAAGGAACAGTGAACAGGGAAATTTTTTTCACAACGGATGCATCGCTCCAAAAGCGGATCGACCGTTGTGAAAAAATGGAGACAGAGAAGGAGGGGGTGGCTCGGAAGGGTCGCCTCTTGTTTTTTTGTCCGAAAGAGAGTAGAACAGAGTCATCTTTAACATCATCCGTTCAATGGACGGATACAAATGAAGGAGTTGAAATCGTGAATACTGATGGAAGTACTACAGCAAAGACATCGGATGTACCGTCCACTGGGTCGGAGTGGGTCCATCAGATAGATGGGCGGGAATACGGAATGCCACCGTCTCGTGGCTTCGAAGGAGCACCGTCTCCAGATGGTGATGATGAAGTCTGCGGTACGCATGCGATTGGACTTCCAATTCCATGGGTATTGGAGCGTTTTTTACCTCGCGGAAAGGAGGGAGGTGGGATATGAATGACATTTTTGCTCACGGGGCGATGATTACATTGTGTTTGCTCGTCGTCCTCGGGCTTTCGATGACGCAGATCGAAGTTCTCTTGAGTCAGGTGAAGGATTTCTTCGGCGCGATGTTTGTCTGCTTCGGTGAAATGTTCCCCGATGAGGAAGACTGGTCGTAGTTGAATCTTCTTTTGCGAAGAGGAGTAGAAAAGTGGATACACAGCCGTTTTTGGATTACGCCTTGCGGGTGCTTATGCTTTTGGGCATTCTGCTGTGGGTGATTTCGTTGATTCGGGATTGTCAGCGAGGTAATGATGATTTGCACTTCCCTGAGTCTGAGGGTGAGTGATGGTGGTTTGCATCTGATTGGGGGCAGAGGAAGAACGATTCCTTCACCCCCATATTTTTTGTCTAAAACAGGGAAAAACGATATACTAGTAAAAAAGCACAGAGTCAAAAAGCACAAAAATCCCTGCTTGCCGGCAGGCAGGCAAATGAAGAATGTGTGTTTTGAAGTTTGTGTTTTGTTTGGTTTTTGTGTTTTGAGATTTGTGTTTTCATTGCCATGTATTTAAAGCGTCTCGAACTGAACGGATTCAAATCATTCGCCAATAAAACGGTGCTTGATTTCTTGCCCGAGTGTGAAGTGAGTGAAGAGCAGAAGCCTGCCCGAAACACTGCGCGAGGCGCTGTGGGCGGGTGCGGAATCACCGCGATCGTCGGGCCGAACGGTTCCGGGAAATCAAATGTCGCGGATGGTATTCGTTGGGCGATTGGGGAGCAGTCGTCGAAGAATTTGCGTGGGAAGAAATCCGAAGATGTCATCTTCTCCGGTTCGGGGAAGAAGGCTCGGCAGGGGAGTGCATCGGTCACGCTTCATTTCGACAATTCCGACAAACGAATTCCTATCGAGTACTCGGATGTCGCCGTCACGCGCAAAGTGTATCGGAGCGGAGAGAGTGAATATCTCATCAATGGCAATAAAGTGCGATTGCTCGATGTGGTGGACCTCCTCGCGCGTGCGGGCGTGGGTCGGGACAGTTACTGTGTTATCAATCAGGGGATGTCGGATTCGCTCCTCGCGGCGACGCCTGCAGAACGACGGTCATTCTTCGAAGATGCCGCCGGTGTGAAGCCCTATCAGATCGAGAAAGATCGTGCTACACGGAAGATGGATGCTTCGCGGGAGAATTTGTTGCGGGTGGCGACCTTGCTTTCGGAAATCGAACCGCATCTGAAACATCTCCGGCGACAAGCGGAGAAAGTCGCTCAGGCGAAAACGATCGGGGAGCGATTGATCGGGAAGCAAAAGGAGCTTTACGGATATCTGTGGGCGGAGTTTCAGGGTGAACGGGAGCGACTGATGAAGAATCGCGAGCAATCTATGGAGCGGTTGACGGCGCTTGAAACCGTGGTCGGCGCGTTGCAGAAAGAAACGGAGACGCTCGCGGGAGTTATGGAAGAGGATGGTTCTCTTGACATGCTCAGTGAGGCAATCGCGAAATTTCGCACGGAAAAGAATGAGCGGGAGCGGGCACTGGCGGTAATCGGAGGGCGTATTGAGATCGAGGAAGAGAAGAAGAGGGATCGTGAGGAGGTGGCAATCATTACCGTGGATCTCACCTATGTTCGGAGTGCCCTGGAGCGAATCAGGAAGGATCAGGAAGTACTCATCGCGAAAATTATCGCCGGAAAAGATGATCCTGCACAGTTTGAGGAACTCGTGATATCAGCTGAGGCGATTGTTGTATCCATGAAGGAGCTTGATGAGAAGGCTGGCAAGGGTTCGGTCGTGGAGAAGAAAATTATCTCTCTTCCGGAATCGGAGAGGAATATCATCGATGAGAGGCTCGCGGAATTGAATGTCGAGCGGGAACGACTCATGAAAGTGATGGCGGAGCTTGAACAAAATATCGTTGAAAAGGAAAATGAGGTGAAGATTGCGCGTGAAAAAAGTCGTTCCGCACGGGAGCGGTATTTCCATTTGGAACGGGAGCTCCGTGAGAAGGATCAGCAATTGCAGAAAGAAAAAGATGCGATGAATGAGATGAAGGTCGGGCTCGCACGCGTGGAGGTGCGGGAAGAGGATCTCATTGCCGAAGTGCGACTCGAGCTCAATATGGAGCCAGTGAGTCTCGTTTTCGATGGTGTGCCGAGGGATCGGGAGAAGCTCACACGGGAAATTAGTCGGTTGAAGGTGGAGTCCGAACAGGCGGGTGGTATCGACCCGACGGTGCTGGAAGAATATGATGAAACAGAAAAACGATTTCAATTCCTCTCGCAGGAGTCGGAGGATTTGCGTCAGGCGATGGAGTCGCTCGATGCGGTCGTCCATGAGATGGATACGAAGATCGACCATGCGTTCGCGGAGGCATTCGAAAATATTGCTCAGGAATTCGAACGATACTTCCAGCTCATTTTCAATGGAGGAAAAGCAGAGTTGAAAAAAATCCGCATTCGTCCAAGGCGGAAGGAATCAGAAGAGGGAGATGAGGCGGTGAAAGGCGAGGAAACTCCTGAGGAAGGAGAACTGGGAATTGAAATTACGGCCTGTCCTCCCGGGAAACGAATCGAGAGCCTCGCGTCGCTCTCCGGCGGAGAGCGGTCACTCACTTCACTCGCGCTTCTCTTCGCGATTATTTCGCATAATCCGCCACCATTCGCGGTGCTCGATGAGGTGGAGGCGGCGCTCGATGAGGCGAACTCGCGAAGGTTCAGTCGTATCCTTCAGGATCTCGGTTCTTCCACACAATTCATCGCTATCACGCACAATCGCGAGACCATGCGTCAGGCGGGACTCCTCTACGGCGTTACCATGGGTGCCGACGGCGTTTCCCAACTTCTCTCGGTGAAACTTGATAAGGCGGAAGCGATCGCGAAATAGGTTTTTTAGGAAGTGTGTATTGTCTGTCATCCCGCACTTGATGCGGGATTCAGGTTTTTCTTTGCTGTAATTTTTTCTGGATCCCGGGTCAAGCCCGGGATGACAATTTTTGGGATTTGTGATAAGAGTAATGGAGTTGATAAGAATTTTTCTATGCAATCAGAATCGACATTCAAATTGAAAGTGAAGAAGGCGCGGGCGGGACTCGGACTTTTTGCAGTGGAGCCAATTCCGAAAGGATCGACCATCATCGAATATATCGGGAAGAAGATTTCTGCCGCGGAAGACTCCAATGGAAAGTATATTTTTAGTGTGAATAAGAAATGGGATATCGATGGGAGCCCCAGATGGAATACCGCCCGTTATGTGAATCATTCGTGCCGGCCGAATTGCGAGGCAATCAATCGAAGGGGGAAGATCTTCATCGTTGCCAAGCGGAATATCAAGGTGGGCGAGGAATTGTACTATCATTATGGCAAGGATTATTTCGAAGGACTCATCGTGAAAAATGGCTGTCTCTGCGAGAAATGTGAGAACAGAAAGTAGGGGAAGTTGACCCGCACACCAAGTATGCGCTTCAGGGAGATTTTTTGATTGTATAAAGTATGGGATATACAGGAAGGATTTTGGCTGTATGATGGGGTCTTGCGCCTTTGGCGCTGCGCATACTTGGTGTGCGGGTTGACAGTATTTGCTCTTTCGCTTAGAATAGTTTCTACAAGCTTTTGTTGGGCTTTTTTTGTTACTGAACGCACTTATTTTATTGATATACTATGTTAAAGATTCGCTTCAATCGTACCGGAAAGAGAAATCAGGCGAGTTATCGTCTCGTCCTTCAGGAACACACGGTGGCTCCGGGTGGTCGTCACATCGAAGTGATGGGGAGTCATAATCCTCATACGAAGCAGACCGTCCTCCGCACTGAACGCATCCAGTACTGGATGGGTCAGGGCGCTCAGCTCTCACCGACGGTGCATAATCTCCTCGTGAAGGAGGGTGTGATCGAAGGAAAGAAAATCGTCGTGAAGATGGATCGTCCCGTGGTCGCTGTGGTGGAGGAGGCGGTGGTGGAGGAAGTGAAGGGAGAAGTAGTAGCAGAGACTCCTGTTGAAGAAACTCCAAAAGTAACGGAAACTCCGGTAGTTGCGGAAGAAAACATAGAAGAAGTGAAGTAATATTGATTTTCAGAAGCGAGAAAATTGAAGTGGTTCCGTAGAAATGGGGCGGGTGTTGGAAGACATCAGAAGTCCTCACGAGGAAAGAATTTTTCACCAAAGGTCATCAGATCTTGAAGTGATGGTCGGATTTCTTTCAGCTACGGAGTGTATCCGTAGTTTTATTTTTATCGAAATAGAATCGAAAAAGTATGATGCGAAAAAATGAGAAGCAGGTGCTGAAGGATGCCGTCGTCACACAGATCAAGTCTTCGAAGGCGCTCGTCTTCGCTGATTATAAGGGTGTGACGATGAAGGACTTCGACAAGATTCGGAAGTCGCTCCGCGAAAGTGGTTCCAAGTGGCAGATCCTGAAGAAGACCATCCTCGGTATCGCTCTCCGTGATGCCGGTATCGAAGCGGATGTGACGAAACTCGAAGGTCAGGTAGGTGTCGCCTTTTCTTCCGATGAAGTAGCGGCCGCGAAAGTGTTCGCCCAGTTCGTGAAGGAGAATAAGGGGACGACGCTTTCCATCCTCGGTGGTGCGCTCGAGTCGAAGATGCTCTCGGCTGAAGAAGTGAAGGCGCTCGCCAAACTTCCGAGTCGTGATGAAATGCGTGGAATTCTCGTGGGGACGCTCCAGGCTCCGATCAGCGGGTTCGTCCGGACACTGTCGGCAAATCTCTCGGGGTTGGTGCGCGTGCTCGATGCGGTGAAGGAACAGAAGAGTAATTCGTAATAAGTAACTCGTAACCAGTAAAAAAGGAGGTTTGGTAGGGCGGTTTCAGTTACCGATTACCGGTTACAAATTACGCAGTGAGGTATTTACTAATTCGGTGTTAAATCACTAAATATAATTATATGGATGAAGCAAAGAAAGAGATTGTCGTGCCAGCGAAGTTCGAGAAGCTCGTCGCGGAAATTGAGAAGATGAGCGTGCTCGACCTCTCTGAGCTCGTGAAGGTACTGGAGGAGAAGTTCGGTGTGTCTGCTGCCGCTCCGATGATGATGGGTGCCGCACCTGCCGCCGCCGGTGCCGCTGAGGTTGCCGAGGAGAAGAGTGAATTCGATGTCGAATTGACTGCGGTCGGCGGACAGAAGATCAATGTGATCAAGATGGTTCGTGAAATCACCGGTCTCGGGTTGAAGGAGGCGAAGGACATTGTCGATGCCGCTCCGAAGGCCGTGAAGGAAAAAGTTTCCAAGGCTGATGCGGAAACGATGAAGAAGAAGCTTGAGGAAGCCGGTGCAACCGTGACCCTGAAGTAATCATAAGAAGAAGAGTTGAGGGGATAGCAAAGAGAAGAAATGGGGTGCGAGTCCTCTTTTTTCTTTGAATCATCACTGAGTGGTTTGATCTCTCAGTGATGATTTTGCTTTTATACAAACTTCAAACAGGGGTACAGATTAGAGGGAGGGTCTATGAACGGGTACGGGGAAAGATTGCGGATGGTGTGAACGAATTACCAGATGTTGAATTTTCGAGAACCAAAGAACTCGGTAGGGTAAATGGAGTTGATCCTTTGGGGATAACCTACCTTCGTATCCGTGGAATGTGGGGTATTGGAAATCCTGTGAACGTTTTTGATTCTGTTATTCCGACAGAAAAAAATGCGAATTTTTTCATCAATACGATTTTATTGAAAGAAAAATATCTTTCCTTCCTGCCGTGGCTGTTAATTTCTCGTATCACTTGGCAAAAAAGATACAGCAGGATTTGGGTGATGATGTGCGTGCAATGGATTATGTAAGTATGAATCAGAGGAAAGAAATGGTTTCTCAGATGGCTACCTGATTATTGCCAGGGTAAAGCATATTTGATGTCTGAATATATATGCTATAATTATATTGTGTAAACCGTAACCTTACGCTTATGGCAAAGGGAAACAATTCCGAAAGGAAGGAAAAGAAAAAGCCGAAGAAGGATAAGAAGAAGTAGCTCCGGCTGCTTCTTTTTTTGAGGTTTACTTTCGTGGAAAATCGGGAGCGGTCGTTCCGCCTGCGGGCGGTGCGTCCGCTGAATTCTATCTTGCCTTATTCTTTTTTTCGCCGTATACTGGCACTTATGAACGCTCGGACGAAAATTCGGAACCAGTTTATCGCTGTCATTTTTCTCGCCATTTTCTGTGGTGTTTTTGCTTACCCCCAATCCATCAAGTTTTTCCCATGGGGATTCGAGAAGCTCGATGCGCTGAAAATCAATCTCGGACTCGACCTCCAGGGGGGCATTCATCTCGAATACAAGGCGGATGTATCGGAAATCCCTTCAGAAAAAGTGACTGCGGCATTGCAGGCGGCTGAAGCGGTGATCGAACGGCGCGTGAATGCATTCGGTGTCGGTGAACCGCTTGTGCAATTGTCACAGTCGGGCTCCGAGCATCGGATCATCGTCGAACTTCCGGGTGTGAAAGATATCGAGCAGGCGAAGAAGATGATCAAAGAAACACCGTTCCTCGACTTCCGCGAAGAGGGCGAACTCGATCCGCAATTGCAGACGATGTTCGATGAGGCGAATGCCAAGGCGAAGACCGATGCGGAGGATACCTTGAAGAAAGTGAGGGATGGTGGTGATTTCGAAGCACTCGCGAAAGAATTGAGCGGGGATCCGGGGTCGAAGGACAAGGGCGGTGATCTCGATTTCGCGAAGGAAGGAACTTTCGTACCGGAATTCGACGCCGTCGTATTCAATCCGGACTTTAAGGATGGTATGGTGTGGCCGGAACTCGTCGAAAGTCAATTCGGCTGGCATATTATCAAGAAGTTGGAGGAACGGGGCGGGGGCGATGCCCGTGAGGTGCGTGCCGCGCATATTCTCCTTACCAAGCAGTCGCCCGCGATGTATCCGGAATTGAAGTACAAGGCGACGGGACTCTCGGGCAAGAATTTGAAGGATGCCTATGTCGATTTTCAGAGTCAGGGCGTGGGTGCCCCACAGATCGCGATTCGTTTCGATGATGAGGGGACGAAACTGTTCGCGGATATCACCAAGCGCAATATCGGCAAGCCCCTCGCGATCTATATCGATCAACAGCAAGTGACCGCACCGACGATTCAAAATGAGATCGTGAATGGTCAGGCGGTCATCACGGGGAACTTCACCATGCAGACGGCGAATGATCTCGTGAAACGGCTGAATGAAGGTGCGCTTCCGGTTCCGATCACCCTGGTCGGTCAGCAGAGCATCGATGCATCGCTCGGAGAGAGTGCCTTGCACGCGAGTCTCTATGCCGGAGCGATCGGACTTCTCGCGGTCGCGGTCTTCATGATTCTCTTCTATCGTTTTCTCGGGTTCATCGCGGTGTTCGCACTGCTTCTCTATACGGCGATGCTCGTCACGATTTTCAAACTCTCCATCTTCACACCGTTCCCGATCACGATGACGCTCTCGGGTATCGCTGGATTCATCCTCTCTATCGGCATCGCGGTGGATGCCAATGTGCTCATCTTCGAACGAACCCGTGAAGAACTCTCGTATGGGAAGAGCGTCGCGAAATCGCTCATCGAAGGATACCGACGCGCGTGGCCGAGCATCCGGGATGGTCATGTGTCGACGCTCATCACCACGGTCATTCTCATCGGTTTCGGGACGGGTTTCGTGAAGGGTTTCGCGGTGATTCTCGCACTCGGTGTGCTCCTCTCACTCTTCACAGCGGTGGTACTGGTGCGCGTGACGACCCGATTCCTCATTCGTGATTGGTTCGAGAACAAGAAAGCATTCCTCGTCACTCCGAAGAAATTGTTGAAATAGTATGAGATAACAAATAACAGATAACAGTCAACAGAGATAATGCGAAGAGATGAGATGAATAAATGTTTTTTTGTTGATTGTTAACTGTTAGCTGAAGAGTATATGCTCAATATCATCCAAAAAAGAAAATACGCGTATTGGTTCTCTGGCGTTCTTACCGTTGCGAGTCTCGTCATTCTCATCGTGTGGGGGCTCCGGCTGGGCATCGATTTCAAAGGGGGGACGCTCATGGAAATTCGTTTCGCGAAGGATCCGGCTCCGCAAGCGGTGGAGGTGACGGATGCCCTCTCGGGTATTGACCTGCGGAGCCTCACCGTCCAGCCGACCGAGGAGAAGGGGATGATCCTCCGCTACCTCGCATCGGACGAGAATACGAATGACGCCGTACTCGCGAAGGTGAAGGAAATCGATCCGGATGTCGTGCAACTTAGGACGGATTTCATCGGCGCGTCGGTATCGGATCAGATCAAATGGAATGCACTCGAAGGAATTATTCTTTCTATCGTTGCAATCGCCGCGTATATCGCGTGGGCATTCCGTCGGGTATCGCGCCCGATCGCCTCTTGGGAATACGGACTCGGAGCGGTCATCGCCCTCTCGCATGACATCCTCGTCGTCATCGGATTCTTCGTCCTCCTCGGGCGGTTTGCTGAGATAGAAGTCGGTGTGCCATTCGTCGCGGCGCTCCTCACGATACTCGGGTACTCGGTGAATGATACCATCGTGGTGTATGATCGTATTAGGGAAAATCTCCAACGATCCATCGGGGGCAAGGAAGACTTCGAGGTGACGGTGAACCGCTCGCTGAATGAGACACTTGGCCGATCCATCAATACCTCGCTCACGGTCGTGATCGTGCTCGTCGCGGTGACCTTCTTCGGTGGAGAGAGTATCCGTTGGTTCGGTGCAGCGCTTCTCGCGGGCGTCTTCTTCGGCACCTATTCCTCCATCTATATCGCTTCCGCCCTCATCGTCACACGGTACAAGATGAAGAAATAATACTACGAATTACGAATCCAACTACGAATATACAAATGATGTTGCTTCGGGGAGTAGAGGGATGAGGATTCGTATATTTGTAAAAGATTTGTAATTTGTAGGAGAAATTTTTATGAAGTGGAACCCATTTAAAAAAGATGATGACAAGGAAATCGACCTCGAGGCGAAGCTCAAGGCGATGCCGGGCGCGCCGGACATGAGCAAGATGAATTTCATGCAGAAGATGGCGATGAAGAAGTTCCTGAAGATGAGTCCGGAGGAACAGCAGAAGATGGCGACGAAGATGATGACACCGAAAAATGTCGAGAAGAATAAGGGCGAAATCCTCGCGGGACTCGAGAAGATGCGCGCATCGAGACAGATTTCCGATGATCAGTATCGTCTCGCGAAGAAAAAATTGGGATTGTAATTTATTTGATACTACGAAACATTATGTCAATGATGGATACACTGCCACGGATGGAGAACTTGATACCGACCAATGAGGAGGAGGATTGCAGGTATATCGAACAGTGCGTCCTCACGGCCCAAAAGGCGATTTTGAAGGGAGGGTTAGATATAAATCCTGCCTTAGATGTATATTCCAATCGTCTCGTTGAATTGGAGAAAAGAATGAAGATAAAACTCAATGCAGATCAATTTGATCTTTTCATAGAAATGAGAAAGGGGAGGGATGCTTTTTCGTGGAAGGATGCTGAAGAAAAACAGTAAAGGTTCTCATATGAATACTGATGCACAGGCTATCGATGAGGTGTTGAATCGAGGGACGATCGTGTCGATTCTCCCTGACAAGGATGCTTTCCGTATGAAATTGCTCGCCGGGGAGAAGCTTCGTTTCTATATCGGTTTCGATGCGACCGCGCCGACACTCCATCTCAGTCATGCGAAGAATATCATGCTCCTCGAAAAGTTCCGAAAGCTCGGTCATGAAGCGATCGTCCTCTTCGGGGATTTCACGGCGCGTATCGGGGATCCGACCGGGGAGAAATCCGCCCGCAAGCAATTGACCCGTGAGGAGATATTGAAGAATGTGGAGGCGTGGCGGCTGCTCATACGACCGCTCATGGATTTCGATGCGAAGGAGAATCCACCGCAGATTAAATTCAATCATGACTGGCTCTCGAAGATGTCTTTCGAGGATGTGATTTCGCTCGCGTCGAATTTCACCGTTCAGCAGATGCTCGAGCGCGATATGTTCGAGAAGCGCATCGAGGCAGGGGAGCCGGTACACCTCCATGAATTTCTCTATCCACTCATGCAAGGCTACGACAGCGTCGCTATGGGCGTGGATGTGGAACTCTGCGGAACGGATCAGACTTTCAATGCACTCGCTGGACGGACACTCTTGAAGAAATTAAAGGGTAAGGAGAAATTCGTCGTGACACTCACGCTCATGGAGAATCCTGTGACCGGGGAGCTTATGTCGAAGAGCAAAGGGACGGGCATCTTCCTCGATGCGACTGCGAATGAGAAATTCGGACAGGTCATGGCGCAGTCGGACGAGATGACGAAGGTGCTCCTCGTGAACTGCACCCTTCTTCCACTTCCGGAAATCGACGAGATCATGACCGCAGAGAATCCGCGTGATGCGAAATTGCGATTGGCGAAGGAAATCGTGACCATCTATCATGGCGAGGAGGAAGCAGAGAAAGCAGAACGGTATTTCATCGATACCTTTTCGAAAAAACAGATTCCGGATGATATCGACGAGGTGTCTGTGGCCGAAGGGGAGAAGCTCCTTGATGTGATCGTTCGTGCTGGGTTTGCGGAGAGTAAGGGCGACGCGAGGCGCAAGATCGAGCAAGGCGGTGTGGAGATCGACGGGGAGAGAATTGTAGATTTCAATGCAATCATCGTCGCGTCTCAGAATGACAAAGTACTGAAGGTAGGCAAAAAAGATTTCGTGAAAATCGTTTTTCATTGAGCGATATTTGACGCGGTATATTGC
>JBATLQ010000103.1:0-10503 GCA_049289395.1 Candidatus Moraniibacteriota bacterium
CGACATGTTCGTCGCCATGCATGAAGCGAATGGCATCGGACTCGCCGCACCACAGATCGGCATCTCGCTCCGATTAGCGGTGATCGAGATAAGCGAAGAGCGACTCGTACTCATCAACCCCACCGTGAGTGGTCATGAGAAGGATCGCATTCTCTTCGAAGAAGGGTGCCTCTCACTCCCAGGAAAATTCCTCGCCATCGAACGATTCGAGACCGTAACCGTCAATTATACGGATGAACACGGGAAACGACAGACCCTCACCACGAGCGGACTCCTCGCTATCGCTATCCAACATGAGATCGACCACCTCGATGGCATTCTCATCGTCGATCGCTACGATGAGAGCCTCCTCCAACATTATGCCCTCTAACTATGCCATTTAGCTTCACCGAGAAAAATATATTCGACCCCCCGAAGATACGGGTCGTGTTCATGGGAACGCCTGATTTCGCGGTGGCGTTCCTCCAGGCGTTGATCCAGAACAAGTATCAGATCGTATCCGTCTTCACCCAACCAGACAAACCTCAGGGCAGAGAACAGGAAACTGTTTTCTCTCCGGTCAAAACCCTCGCTGTCTCCAACACCATCCCCGTCGAACAACCGACGAAAATCACCGATGATGAGATCGAGAAAGTAGAAGATATGAAGCCCGACATCATCGTCGTCGCCGCCTACGGAAAAATTCTTCCGAAGAAATTTCTCGATGTCGCGAGACTCGGCTGTATCAATGTCCATCCGTCACTCCTCCCGAAATATCGCGGTGCATCACCGATACAAAATGCGATTCTGAATGGCGAAACGGAGACCGGCGTCTCCATCATGCTCATGGATGCTGGCATGGATACTGGACCCGTACTCGCCGTGAGACCATTCTCCATCGATCCAGATGATACGACGAGCACCCTGGAGCGGAAACTCACCGCCGAAGCCGTGCCACTCCTCATCGAGACCCTCCCGCGCTTTATCCGAGGTGAGATAGAGCCAGAGGCGCAGGACTCCGCCGAAGCGACGCTCTGCGAACTCATCGAGCGAGAAGACGGACGAATCTTTTGGAATCAGCCGGCACAGAAAATCTATGATCGCTACCGCGCCCTCACCCCTTGGCCCGGCGTTTTCGCCTACTGGAAGAAAGGTGCCGGCAGTGCGGCACTCCGGCTGAAAATTATCCGCCTCTCTCATCAGAAAAACAATCCGGCAATCGCACGGTCGTATGGTGAAGTGTTCGAAGTGGGAGAAAAGATAGGCATTGCGACTTCCCTCGGCATCATCTTTCCAGAAAGCGTCCAGCTCGAAGGGAAAGATATCGTTTCCATCGAAGATTTCGTCCGTGGGTACCCACAATTTATCGGGAGTATTCTCGAATAACCTATGCGCCCCTCCAAGGATCTCATCACCATCAGCATCGCCTTCGCTTGTATTCTCATCGTGATTTTCGGCTTTATCGGAAAGTCGATTTTCTCACACCGGTCAGAGGATACGCCACAGACGACCTCTCAACAAAAAAACGACCTAAGGAAATATCCGACCATCCCCGTCGAAGCATTCCGTCTGAAGGTAGCGAAAAATGATCCGATAGCCATCATCGACCTCCGACCGCAATTACTCTACGACGAAGAGCATATCCCCGGTGCGGAGCACCAGACCATCGCAGATCTCACTGATTACGCTCCGGCAATAGAGAACGCTGAAATAATCATCATCACCCTCGCAGATGATGCCGTCTCCATGGAACAAGCCAATGCGGTGTTCCATAGCAAAAATTTCCCGTATGCTTTCCTCGAAAATGGTATGGCAGGATGGAAGTCCCAAAACGGCAACACCATCTCGATCGGCGATCCGAATTCCGTCACCGACCGAGCCAAGGTTTCTTTCAAAACCGCCGGGGGAATAAAAACCATCATCGAAGGAGTAGAGAAAAATCTCTACACCATCATCGACATCCGCTCCGCCTCACTCTACCAGAACGGACACATTCCCGGCGCCATCAACATCCCGATTGAGGAACTGGAAAAGCGGAGAGGAGACATCCCGGGTGGTCGGCACATCATCGTCTATGGCAAAAACGACCTGGAGAGCTTCCAGGCCGCCGTCCGTCTCTATGATCTCAATATCTTCTCCCCCTACGCCCTCGAAAACGGCTTCTCCGCCTGGACGGAGAAGAAATACAACACGGAGGAATAAACAAAAAAACATTTCAATTACTTCTTCGTAAATCTCAATTGATCCGTCAATAAGAGAAGTCCGATAGACAATGGTGCGAGAGAAAGCAATTGCCAAATCGTCGGCTCTTGGTCAAGGAATACCCATGCCGCACAAAGTGTGATAATCGGTACTATACCCTGCATTGCCATGGCTTTCGTCACCGACATACGATGTATACCCTCCAACCACAACAACTTCGAAAGTCCGAAGAATAAAACTCCGTTGATAAGAAGGAAGAGGAACGACCATTGTATATCGAGAAAAGAAGCTCGCTGTCCGAATACATATGCCAAGAAAAAAATGGCAGGTATTGCGGTAAGATTTCGGAGAAAAATAATCGTTTCACCAGACGCCAATTTCCGAGCCCGTTGCTGTAAAAAATTTCCAACTGGTGCGATGATTGTCGCCGCAAGGATAAGAAAATCGCCAATATTGATACCAACAAAATTCGGCGTCAAAACAACAAGCGCACCAAGCAACATAAAACATGCTCCGACGACATATTCTTTCGATATTTTTTCGGATAGAACAACATTGAAGAAGATAAAGGTCGTCAGAATTTCGAGCAGAGAAATAATAGCAGCATTCCCTGGTGTCGTATATTTGAGTGCCGTAAAGTACAGCACATAGAAACTGACTCCATTGAAAAGCGTAATCCCCAACACATACTGAAACAGGAGAATATTTTTCATCTCCCCCCATCTCTTCTGATACGCCATGATAGGGATGAAGAAGAGGCAAGCGAATACACTACTCCATGCGAGAGAAAGCAAGCTCGGCATCGTTACGAAAGAGAAAACCGTCACAATCGGAAAAAATGCCCAGAGGAGCACTTCCGCATATATCATCAACTCCCCTTTCTTATTTTCCGAAATCATCTTTTTTCCCAATTATTTCTTCCAGCGCGGAGCGAAACGGATGAGGAAGGTGAAGAACTTCGCCTTGCACTTTCCCATTCCCTGCCCAAGCATACCTTCGTACGCATGTTTCTGAAATTCCTTTAGATCATCCCCCTCATAGCAGAGTTTCCCATCGCGAAAGCAATAAGTGCAGTACCGATCATTCTCCTGGTTCGCCTGCCCGTGTTTCTCATCGAGGGGCATCATACAACTCTCACACTGTTTCCCTGACATATGTTTGTTCTGTAACGAATTATGTAACCAATTACATACCTCAATTTTCTCACAGATTCTTCCCATCATATTCCATCGGATGAAGAGTGGAGAGATTGACATCATCGAGAGAGCGAACATTGATTGCCACGGTTTTCTTCCCTGTGCCATCAGTCCCTCGACCAAAAGATTGCACACCACAGACTTTGCAGAAGAGATGCGCGATGACCTTCTTGTTGAAACGATACTCCGTCAACATATCCTCACCCGTAAGCAGAGTAAATTGATCAGCCGGAACGAATGCGAGGATGAATCCTTTCTTCTCACAATGCGAGCAGTTGCACAGCATCGTATACGAGAGATCTGCCTCAACTTCATATCGCACTCCCCCACAATGACATCCTCCAGTGTATTTCATAGGGTTGTTGTTATTATTTATCGTATTTTATTTTCCAGGAAAAAACACCAGAAACTCTGCATGATTCTCAAAGGAATGTCCGCAACTCATTACATACATCCTACCACCCCCTCGCGACGCCTGCAATTAAACAAAAAAATACAGGGGTTGAACCGCTGTATTTTTCTGCTCTTATCCGGATCGGTATTATCCGATCACGGCGAGGAGCTCCTTTTGGGTGATGATGAGATAGACTGCACCATCAATATCCACTTCGGTGCCACCATACCTTGTATAGATCACCTGATTGCCGACTTTCACCTTAATCTTGTCACTCTCGCCGATGGCGATTACCTTCCCCTGCTGTGGCTTTTCCCCGGCAGTCTCCGGGAGATAGATGCCCGATGCGGTTTTCGTTTCCGGCTTCTCCGAAGCGATGAGTACATTTTCTCCGAGCGGCCGAATGGTTCCTTTCTTCATATCGTTTATCATTACGGATTACAGTATTCACTATAGGAGATTCTCCACTCATGTCAACCCGGCACCTATTTAGCACAGCGCCAAGGGCGCAGAGAAATAATCTATTTTGTACTTATTCCATGGATGGCTTCAAGTATTTTTCACAATTGAAACTCCATTGGGTGCTAAATAGGTGCGGGGTCAAATGAGTGCTAAGTGAAAATGAGTTACTTTTTCTGAAGATCCTTGAGGACTTCCATCGCCTTGTCCATCTGCGGATCCTGTTTTTTCTCAAGATCGCTCGCGGTCAATTTCACCTCGACATCTGGGGAGATTCCTATTTTGTTGATCTGCTTGCCAGATGGCGTCAGCCAGTGCGCGACGGTAATCTTCACCTTGGTCTCCTTATTCACCGGAATGAGTTCTTGTACGGAACCCTTGCCGAACGATGTCTCGCCGACGATCCGCACATCATCCCGATTATCCCGCAGGGCTCCGGCGAGGATTTCCGAAGCACTCGCACTCCCACCATTGATGAGGATAACCACTGGTATATTGCCGAGGCTATTTCCCCCCTTCGCGGTGAGACTCTCCCTTTTCTTCTCCGAATCTTCTTCGATCACGACGACGGCATCCCTCGGCAGGAACTCTCCCGCGATATCCACCGCCGTCTCGAGGAGTCCGCCTGGATTACTCCGCATATCAAGTATGATCCCCTTCGGTTTCGCAGCAATAATTTCCTTCAGTGCCGTACGAAATTCCTGATTCGTATCCTCACCGAAACGACTGATGCGGAGGAACCTCACCCCATTTTTCTTGTCCTCCGTACGCACGCTCTTCACGCTGATGGCATCCCTCGTCACAGTGATATCTCTCGTCTCCGCTTCTCCCTCGCGATAGATAGTGAGCGTGACGCTCGTCCCCTTCTTCCCGCGGATTTTCGACACGGCAACATCCAAACTCATTGACTCAGTCGTTTCACCGTCGACCTTCAACACCTTATCACCCGGGAGAAATCCCGCTTTCTCGGCCGGCATCCCTTCGAGGGGGGCGATGATCGTCAGCACCTTGTCCTTCATGCCCATCTCCGCACCGATACCATCGAAACTCCCCGCGATCTCTTCATCGAAAGCCTTCGTCGCTTCCGGATCGAAGAAAGTGGTATACGGGTCACCACTCGCCGAGAGCATACCATTGATGGCACCATAGAGCAGCTTGTTCGCATCGAGAGTCTCATGATCGACATATTTTTCTTTGAGGAGATCCCACACCTTCCAAAACAATCCGAAGTCGAGATTCTTCTCATGACTGTCCTTGCCGATGAGTGTTGCATCGCGTGGATTGAGGAGTATGGTCGATTGTGAGGTACCAATTTGTCCCCGTTCGAATCCGGTAAAGTACCCCGCACCACCGACGAGCACGATGATGAACAGGAAAAAAACTTCCCGTGCAATCGTCCGAGGGATGGATTTCGGTGGTATGCCATTAGAAATGGGAGCAACTTCTTCTTCAGGTCGTGGATCCATAGTGAGAGATGTGTGTTAGTAACTGTTTAATATCTCACCGCGAAGATGAAAAACAAAATATTTCTTCTGCTTGTCGACTGAAATCCCATCATTTTGGCTGCAAATCCTGAAAAGCTCGTCAGGTTATCCAGATAGCCCTCCTCACTTTTCAGCATTTTCGCTCAAAATGATGAGATTTCATTTGCGACATGAGATATTGAACAGTTACTTATCGTTTCAAAAAAATTTCAAAAGATTCAGAGAGTTATGCGTGTATAGGGATTTCTTTCCCCCGATACTTCCAGAAATACTTGAATGCGGAGGCGATATGCCACCAGGTCAACCGGTTGCACAGGAGTCCGAAGAGTCCCCCACGAGCACTCCCCTTGGCATGATAGTGGAAAACAGATGCCTGCGGAATATAACATACCTGATACCCATGCTCCCAGAACCGACGGCACCAATCCACATCCTCCATATACATAAAGAAACGATTGTCCATGAGTCCGACCGAAAGTGCCGCCTCACGCCGGACGAACATCGCGGATCCCATGATCCAATCGACAGCACGAGGAGATTTCCGATCATAGTCCTTCATGAGGAACCAATCGAGGTGCCGTTTCCCCCATGGAAACCTCCCGAGTATCGTCCGTCGGCACAGTATGGTGAGTGGCCGATAGAAACGGAAGCAGGATAATTGATCTTCTCCGTTGAAATTGATCTGCCGCGGACCAGCGAGCGCCACTTCCGCATGGGTGTCGAGGTGCCGCATCAATTCGCGTACCGTATCACCATTTACGATAATATCACTATTGATGAGAAAAATATATTCTCCATGGCTTTCCTTGATCGATCGATTCACGAGTGTTTTGAAACCGACATTCTGCTCATACGGAAAAAATCGCACTTCGGGAAATTCCTCTCGCACCATCATCTCGGTCGCTTCCTCAGTTGCACTATCGACCGATATGACCTCATAGTCGATACCCGAAACATGATCGCGGAGCGATTGAAGACAGAGCCGGAGCAGTTCCGGTGTCCGATAGCTATTCACCGCGATAGAAAGTTTCGGAGAAGACACAGGGGAGAGATTAAACACTACGGGATACTCCGGAAATATTCTTGGATACGATTGTAATTATCCCCGATGGGAAAGAGGACATAGCCCCGATCCGGATTAAACTCCGGAGTATAGAGCATACCCTCCTCCGATGCTTCCAGTACCTTCTGCGTCAGAGGGAGGGTATCACCAGCCTTTTGATACATCTCATACAATCGTTTCAACTCCCATGCCTCCATATTGGTACGCACATTACTCCCCAGGCTTTCCAGGATCGCATTCACCTTCGAAAAATCCGTCAATGTCCCCATGGACATCGCTTTGGTTCGGATGAGATTGATGATGTCTTGCTGTCGCCGTGCACGAGCGAAGTCACTCGATGCATCGCGAGAACGGGAATAACAGAGGGCTTGATCGCCATTGAGGAGGTTGTCTCCGGCCGGCAATTTGAAGTTACCGCCACATTCCAATTCAGCGGTAGTCGCCGGTGTTATTTTTTCGAAACAAAGATCGTAATGCCGATAGTATACCGATCCATTTCTCCGGACGCCCTTCTTCACTTCGACATTACCAGAAGGAACCGTGTACTGGATGAGGTCGCAACGCCTCTCGAGACCCCGAAACTGCACTCCCTCTACGAAAGGAGTATCGAGGTGAACCGTCACACCACCGATGGCATTGACGAGATCCTTGAACCCCTGAAAATTAAGCGTAATCGCGTATGGGATGTTGAGACCCGTTATTTCTCCGACGATGGTCCGCATATCCTCCATACCGCCGGTCTCACTCCGCTCACGACCCAAGGCATAAACCGCATTTATCTTCCGATGCTCCTCTCGCCCCGGAACCTGGACATAGAAATCCCGTGGGATAGAAACGAGCGATGCCTTCGCCTGATCTCCATCCTTTCCCGATGATGGATGGATAGAGAGCACCATGATCGTATCGGCGAGTAGCCCACCTCCTGCCACACCCTCCCCTCGCATACCGAGGAGGAG
Organism: Candidatus Moraniibacteriota bacterium; assembly: GCA_049289395.1. GTDB lineage: Bacteria > Patescibacteriota > Minisyncoccia > Moranbacterales > UBA1568 > CAYTED01. Next base: position 7,734 of record JBATLQ010000103.1, read on the forward strand.
GACATTGATACGCCCCTCAGACTCACCCTTCAGTGTATTTTCTACACCCGGCAATGACTTCACGATATTCCCGAGGAGACTCGTATTTCCGAAAGAGATTTTCCCTACCAAAGTATCCAGTTTGAAATAGGCGATGGCTCCACCGGCGATGAGAAGCACTACAAAAACAATACCGACGATTCTTCCAGTATGTCGTTTCTTTCCACCCTCACCAAGAGCTGATGCCCCTAGTGATTGCTTCGTATTTCTTGAAAACATGCGCTGATTCTTAATGCTGATTAGAGACTCCGTTCACGAAAAAGTTTCTGCAAAATACGAGCACTCTGTTCCCAAGAAAAAGAGCCCGCTCTCATTTTTCCGCGCTCCGAAAGACGCGATCGCAAATTTTCGTCAATGATGACATTGTACAATATTTCCGAGGCCATGGCAATACTCGATGCATCGAAGAACAGCACGGCGTCACCGCCAACTTCCCGCGATGGCGGGATGTCCGAGACAACGACCGGCGTGCCCTGAGAGAGCGATTCCAAAATCGGTATACCGAATCCCTCATAGCGCGAAGGAAAAACGAAGACACGGGCAGAGGCATACACGGCCGGCAAATCCTCAGGCGCGATATATCCCGGAAACAGAGTGTATTCTTCCACTTCACATTCTGCAAGAGCGGTATCGATAGCCATATCGTATCGATAGCCATATCGTTTCCCGACGAGCACCAGCCACAGATCAGGGATGCGCTTCCTCACTTCGGCAAATACCCGAACGAGATGGGCGATACCCTTGCGTGGTTGCATCGTCCCCACGGCGAGCACGAATTTTTCTGGAAGCGAGTATTGTTTCCGAACACGCGCGATATCCTCCACCCTCACTTTAGATGCGAATGCGTCACTCACGGCATTCGGTACGACGACGATGCGTTCCGGTGCGATGCGATAGTATTTCATGATTTCATCTTTCGTGAATGCCGAGACCGCGAGAATCCGGTCCGCTATACGCATGGTCCGAGGGATGAGGAGAGCGAGGAACAGACGATCTTTCCACCCGATTAGTTCAGGAAATACTTTGAAAGAGATATCGTGGACATGCGCGAAGAGCTTCGTCCGTTTCGGGACACAAAACGGCAGAATATACTGGGTATGAAAAATATCCACCTTTCTTTGGCGGAGAAATCGTGGTACCGCAATCATGTTCCACACATACCGATTGCTCGCCGGCAAGGAAATAATCTCGACATTTTCCCTTCCTCCTGTTCCAAGTTCCTTCTGAAGCGCCTGAATGTTTTCTGGATTCACCTCATCTGTCACGAGGAGGAGCGTCGCCTCTCGCTCGATTTTTATGAGCTCCCTCGAAATCGACCGGCAGACCGCCTCGTCCCCTGTCCGTTTCTTGCCGATCAGTCGGATATCAATTGCGATAATCATATGAGGGAAGAGATTAGAGATTAGAGGTGAGAGATGCAAGGTGAGGATTTTTACAACGGTCGTTCCGCCTGCGGGCGGTGCGTCCGCTGTAAAAATTCAGCATTTACACGCCACACAAGCATCGCGAAGAATATCCACAACGACCCGAGAAGCAGTCCAGAATTGAAACAGTTGAAAACAGTCATCGCCACCCATGACGCGAAGAGACTGATCGCCACCACAGAATCATTCTGATGTGATGTCTGAATAACCTGTTTCAACAGTACGATCGGAAATAAAAACCAGAAAATAAGGAAGGCAATAAAGGCGAGAAGCCCTGATCCGAGCCATACTTCAAGAAAGACATTGCTCGCATTGAGTCCCCTGCCATTCCCATCGATGCCGAGGAAATGACTCACATTCCCGAAGCCGATGCCGGAAATCGGATGCGCTGAGATAAGTTCAAACGACTGCGCATAGATTTGTTTCCTCACGCTGATATTCGGATCCGGACGATAGACCTCTCGCACAGAATGCCCAAGTTGCATCTCTTCCTCAATCTCTTCGAGAAGAATATGTCGGCATCCATTGAGAGCGAGTTCATCTATGGCATGAAGTGTCTCTGGCAAAGCGGTATCAGAGCTGATGCAGGACACCGTGATCTTCTGCAATCCCGATGTGACGCTCTCTCCACGATCAAAAAGATTGAACGCCGTCAGGTGAAAAACGATGACCATCATCAGCGCAAAGAAAAGTGGCGTGATAATAAACAACTTCCCGAAAATCACCTTCCGCAAAATGCCTGCATCCCAATTTCGCAATGCGGAAAAGATACCGTTCTTCAAGAAAAATATTCCCCCACCAGCTATCATCCCGACTCCCGCCGCGAGCCAGCCACTCCGAGCCACCGAGAGGATGAGGATAAGGAAGAGGGAGAAAAAAAATACCGCGAAGAGAGATTTCTTCATCATCGTACCATTCTCACGAAAAAAGAACGCGAGTCCGAAAGGCACCATCCCCGAAAGAATCATCGCGAGGACTCCACCGAGAAAATCCGCCTCGGGGAAAGTCCCGTTCGGACGACCTGACATCATCTCGAAACTCGGGAGATGCCATGCGAAACGAAGGCTCTGCCACAGCGAATAGCACAATACGACGAAGATCGAAGAGAGAAAGAATAACACGGCGATACGAATGTCCGACTCTTTCTTCAAAAAAATGCGCGCGAGGAAATAAAGTAGACCAAATGAGAGGAGAATGATTCCTTGTTTCACCGCGACGGAATGAAGCTCCGGAAAAGGAAGAAACGGGATCATCAGACAGGTCGAGAAGAGAAATAGCCCCAAGACAGCATCTTGCCAGTGTACCGC
>JBATLQ010000104.1:0-2536 GCA_049289395.1 Candidatus Moraniibacteriota bacterium
ATGCCACGGGTGGTCGCCTTCTCATTGGTAGCGAGATCGCCGATGCTACGGGTGATGGAATAATCTTCGTAACGATGAGGGAAATGAAAGAGGAGGTCGCGCACCGTCACAATGCCGAGTTTTTTCAATCGGACGAGATAATAGGGGGTGATGGATGGGAGGGTATCGAGTGGGGTATCTGGGGTCATAGTCTTATCTCATTCTACTATGACGGAAAGTGAGAGAAAAACAAAGCCCCGTCGCGCGAATGATACACGGACGGGGGAAAAGGTACTACTGGGCAGGTGAGAAAAAAACGGGTCAGGCGTTGGAGTTCAAGTCGTGAAAGTGACCCTTCCTCCCAACAATGGTTGTGTTTCTCCCTTGAAAATGGCATTGAGGAGCGCGCGGGCAGGATTTACCGGTGGCTGCTGTCCGGGTCTTTCTGCCTTGATGCCGTGGTGTTTCCGCGGTACTGCTTTGATGATGATGGTGCGTGTGTCGGGGTCGGCTTCAGGGATGTCCGTTGTCTCGAGACGACAAACAAACATTTCTTCGCAGTCACCCAATAGAGCGTGTACTGCATTCACTTTTTGTCGGAGTCCCCTGACTTCGCCCACTGTTTTGCCATCGCGTTCAATGATACGCGCGATTGGGCGTTGATTGGAAGTTACTGTACTCGTGTTCATGGTATATCCTTTTTTTGTATAGATTTGTAAGATAAGATCTCAGCCGTTTCTTTTTGACACTGCCTTTTTATTGTAAAACAACTTTCTTTTTATACCCCATATCCATTTCTTTGTAAAGCCCGAGGGGGAAAAGAAAAATCCCGGCGCTTATGGTCGGGATGAAAGAGTGCTTTTGATGGCTTTGGTGGTCTACGCTGGGTTGCCATCAATCGCGAAGCCGAGCTCGGCAGGGACTTCGAGGCGTTCGAGAATACTCCTCATTTGTCTGGGATATATTCTCGCGCGCGATGGAGGTGTGGGCGTTACCTTGATGGTCATCTTGCCAAAAATCGGCCATAAGCAGGAGATGCCAAGTTCGTCGCGAATCACTTCGAGGCGATGGCGAAATGTCCGTTGATCAGCATCACTCACTCCCTTTCTGATGGGAAGCGTGATGGTCATCGACTGACTTGAAATGAGTGGGGCACTTGTGTACTCTACTTTCATGCAAAGCTCCTTGGTCGTGTTGCGTGGGGAAAAACGGTTGGTAAAACAACTGATGTTTTATACCATGAAAATCTTTTTTTGTAAAGACTCGACCGATATTGTGTTTTCTTCAGTTATTGGTCTATACTCCGGTTTTCCGTATAATGGAAGAATGGTACGAATTCAGAAAAGATCGTATGGGTACTGATTTCAATAATCCCCACAATTTGGATTCTGTCGTGAAACGAGTCGCCACGAGATTTCAATTCTGTGGGTATGTTTTCGATGCGTCGAAACTCAATATTTCTTTCGAATACGCCGTACATTTTGTAGAAGGGGAGTCATTGCAATTTACGGAGACCATCGTTCTTCCGGAAGCGGTCTTGGAGCCTGATGCACAGCTCCTAGAAAATTGTTTGGAATCACTCCACCTCATCCTCGGCATCAGTTATTACAAGACCTATTGTCCACCGGTTATCGAGCTTCCGTTCACGCTCTCGAAAGAGCAGGCGGAGTTTTGGGATACGGTGTATCGCAAAGGTCTCGGCGAATTTCTCTATCGAAATAATCTCGATCCGGATATGCTCGCGAAGTTTCCTTTCGGAACGGTGGAAAAACAGTCTGTTCGGGTGAAGACGACGGATCGCATGCTCCTCGGTATCGGTGGAGGCAAGGATTCCATCGTGGCGGCGGAACTCCTCCGGGATTTCACGATGACATCATTTCTCGTGGAGACACAGCGACCGGATCCGATTTCCGAGGCGGTCATCGGGGAGATCGGCTCCCCTCATTTGAAATTAAAGCGAATGATCGATCCACAACTTTTCGACCTGCCATCAGATGCGTACAATGGACATATACCAGTGTCGGCCATCTTCGCTTTTCTTGGATTCCTCTCGGCAATTCTCTATGATTATCGTTTCGTCGTGGTGGGGAACGAACACAGTAGTAATTTCGGGAATGTTGTTTATAATGGCGAGACGATCAATCACCAGTGGAGCAAGTCAGCGGAATTTGAAGCACTGTTTCAAGAGTACACGAGAAAGTTCATCACCCCGGACATCGTGTATTTCTCCATGCTCCGCCAGTTTCATGAAATCCGCATCGCGAAACTCTTTGCCAGACATGCCGATTATTTTCCGATTTTTTCGAGTTGCAATCGGAGCTTCAAAGTATTCGCGGAGCGGGGGAAGACGCGCTGGTGTGGCGAGTGTGCGAAATGTGCGTTTACTTATCTCATCCTCTCCCCGTTTCTCCCGAAGGAGACGCTCACGAGTATATTTCAGAAGAATCTCTTCGCCGATGCATCCCTCGTTCCGCTCTTCGGGGATATTCTCGGATTCGGTGAGATGAAGCCATTTGACTGTGTAGGGACATTTGAGGAGTCACGGGTCGCGCTCAGT
>JBATLQ010000105.1:0-10360 GCA_049289395.1 Candidatus Moraniibacteriota bacterium
TTTCATCCCCCTCCCCATACTCGGGGCGACTGCTATGGTTTCCGACTCTACGGCATTTCTCGATCCAATTGATCCCATAGAGAGAGGACTCGCAAAGCTGGAAGTACTCCCGCTATCATCCGTGAGAGCGGTGTACTTGTTGCCCCCCGTCAATGCTTGGGAAAGCATGGTCACGATAATTGCAATGATGGCGATGACCACGATGAGAACGATCCCCCCGATTTTCAAAAACTTGCTCATATTCATACTTTTTATTGTTTACCGCTTTGATGTTCTCATTATACCATGCCACATACTGAAGGAAAATGATTATTTTTTTGGAGGGAGTGATTTTTGACTTTGCTTCTTTGGTAGGTAATTTCTTTTCGAAACCACTGGTCGCCTCAATTCTTTCTCAAGTTCTTTCCTTGCGATACCGGCGATGCCACCACCTCGCTTGGCATCTTGCCTGAGCTTCGGAACCCCCTCAGAGTTTTCTGTCCGATGGATTTCTGTCGTGGAGCGTTCGCCGAGCATAGAGAAAATAAGTTCGAAATCATCCATGTGATCACGGAGGTTTTCTCTTTTCAGTCCTTTGAGTTTTTTGTATTCGCTCGGGGTGACGCCGAATGTCGCTTTGGATATCTCCGCGGTGAGTATCTCGTACTCTCTCCGTTCCCGCGCGCCTCGCTTCTGCCACTCGTCGGTGAGTTCTTCGCGGATGGCGATGCCTCGCATTCTCTTCTCAATCCAGTCATCTGGATACCCCTTGAGCTTGTAGAGGAGTCTCGTCCGCTTGGTCGCCAGTTCCGGATCTTCGATCTCCCGGACTCGTTCGTAACCAACTTTCGCGAGCCAGCGTTTCATGGGCTCAGCCTTCGGCGATGGGATGGATTGCACGATTCGAAACATGGTTTCCGTATTGGCGCAGTCTGTTTCACGCATCTTCCCATCAGGGGCAAGCATCTTCAACTGTCCGATTTTTTCGGACACTTCAGTGTAGCCCTCAGTGGTAAGTTTTTTCTTGAGATCACTCCAATACTTTCGAGGACGATCTGTTTCTGTCAATGCCTCGATTACATCCACCACCGAGAACCACCACTCATTTTGATGAATGGTTTTCCGGATTTGCTTTCCCTTAAAGAGAGCGATTTGAGCTGTTCTTGTTGATTCTCCCATGTCCCTATTCTACCAAAAAACCTCCGAAATGGGGAATTTTTCAGCTAAAGAGGGGTTATGAGCGAAGATTATCAGTGACCGCAGGAATCATGTCTTCCCATTTTTTAACAGGAATGATGTGGATTTTTTTTTGTGTCAATTTCTTCATGGTCATACAGGAAGACTGTTCCCTGATAGTCGTCCGGCAAATAGGTGATGAGTTTCGGGTTGTCATCGATGATGCCCCAGACTTTCGGATAGATCTTCGTGAGTACCTCCGCTTTCCATTTGTTGCCATCGACATGGAGGACATCTGCCGGGCGCATGATGATGGGTGCTTTGGGGAAGCCGTGCTTCGCGAGCCATTTCATGGTTCCGCTCCGAACACTCTCTGGGCGCACTGTGATGTAGGCGGATATCGGGACGATACTTTTCAGTTTATTGGCGATGTGATTAGAGTTTTCTATAAGTGGAATAAGCCCTTGGAATTCATCGGAATGTCTGGCGTTTTCCATCCAAGCCAGTGCTTCTGGTGTCTGCCAGTACGGGACATGGCTCGCATACCGATATTTTTTGATAATTTCAGCAACGGAAAGATTCTCGGGATTACCGAATGTTTCGTTGAGTATTTCCGCCCAATGATCGCCAGTTGCGGAGAGCGTCTCATCGATATCAAGTGCAATTCCGGTTTCGGTTATATCGGAGAGATGCATATTGGTGGTGTCTCACTGTGCTTAACCCTTAGTATATGATTCGGATGGCACGACGGATCATCGTGACGATTTCTGGGAAAGTCGATATCTGAAAGTGGCCGTTTTTGCTCTGGTAGATATGGAGCTTCGCACGGTTGAGCTTCGCCTTGTATTTCTCTGCATGAGCAATAGGGACGACACTGTCATCACGGGAGAAGAGGAGATGGATATATTCCGAATTTTTTTCCATGAGAGAGAGGTCAGATTTCAGTCTGAATCCCCCGCACAAATCTTCCTCGGTGAGTGTATCATCGAAAGGTGGACAGACGAGAAATACCGATGCTATCTTTTTCGGGAATGTATGTTCGGAGAGGTACTTCGCGAGGAAGATGCCACCGAGCGAGTTGCCGATGAGGATGACGCCATCTCGCAGGAATGGAATGTGCCTCTCGAAATGAATCTTCCAATCCTCGTACCTTGCATTGTCCTGGAGCGGCATGCGTGGTCGGATGATCTCGAAATTCCTTTCGAGTTTCTCATCGAGATACTCTCCACTCCACCGCATTTTCCGTTCCAATGAAATCTCTCTCGTTTTCAGGAAATGCAAATAGTCCTTTCGGTTCTTGAAAGTCATACCGCCATGTATGATCATCACCTGCGTTTTTTCTTTCATAGAGGAATGCAGTTAGCAAATAAGAAAATGAACATCGGGTAATTAATTATTGGCTATGTTTATAAATCCTGATAAAAAATTTTGTAGGTATATTCTGGCAAGAGGAGTGTTTCCACATCGGCACCGACATGATCGATCCTCCCCTCGTATTCCTTTTTATAATGAGGGATGATCTTGACTGGTACGATACCAAGTCCTTCGAAAACATCATCAGCATGGGGACTGAAGAAGAATTTGCAGAGAACATTGGCTCCGGCAGATTCCCCGGCGACAATCTTTCCTTTCAAAAACTCCCGTAAATCCGGATACTTCCGCAGTGTTTTCAGGAGTTTCAGGCTCACTCCACCGTGGAAGTAGACCACATCCGCTGGCCGGACTTGTTCCAGGAAGTTGTCCTCACGAGCTATATTGATGGTGATCACATGCTGTTTCTTGATTTTGTTCAATTCAGCGATAACCTTGTTTGTTGCCGCCGGTATGGTATCGGTCTCTCTCGCGAATGGAACTAGCAATATCTCCGCATTTTCCGGGGCGTCTTTCAGGATCTCTGTATAAAAATCGGTGTTATTGGAATTTGTCTTTTTCAGATCAAATCCCCCATGGAGGATGAACTTCGTTTTCATATATATGCTTATGTTCGGGTGGATTATTACATTGCCGAGACTTCGGACTAGGACTTAATTCATTTGCTAGGGTGCTAGAATTTACCCTAAAGGGTATAAACCTTTATCTTCCTTTGGCAGGTCGACTTCTAGTAATAATAAAACAAAAAAACAACCAAGTAAATCAGTCGTTTTTTGTTCATTGCTGGAATGTCGGGATACAATTGTGAACAATTCTTGCTCTTATACTCTCAAAATTGCTTGAAAATGGGAAATATCTGTATCATGCCGATGTCGCGAATTCGGAGGTTTGTTTCTGCCAGAGGGAGTAGTAGCGTCCTTTCAATTCGAGTAATTCCGTGTGATTTCCTGATTCGATAATCTTGCCGTCATGCATGACGATGATCCGATGAAGTCCGGCGACGGTGCTGAGTCGGTGCGCGACGATAATCGCTGTCTGATTTCCTATGATTTCCGGCAACGCCCTCCGTATGATTTGCTCGCTTTCACTATCGAGCGCGCTCGTGGCTTCGTCGAAGATCATGATAGGTGCTTTCTTCAGTATAGCTCGCGCGATGGCGACGCGCTGTTTCTGACCGCCGCTTAGCTTGATCCCCCGCTCGCCGACGATGGTATCGTATCCATCCGGGAGCTTTTCTATGAATTCATGAGCGTGCGCCGCTTTGGATGCCCTAATAATTTCCTCATCACTTTTCAAGGTATCATAGTAAGCGATATTTTCTCTGATGGTCCGATGAAAGAGGAGTGGTTCCTGTGGTACATAGGCGATGTTTTTCCGCAATTCACTCTGTTTCACATCACGGATATCGATGCCATCGATTCGAATCGAACCACCTTCGATTTCGTCGAAGCGGAGCAGGAGATTTGCCAGGGTACTCTTCCCGGCTCCGCTCAATCCAACGACACCGATTTGTTCACCACCCTGAATATTGAGCGTGAGGTTACTGAAAACCGGTATCTTCGTCCCTGTATGAGAATGCGAAGGGTAGCTGAAACTCACATGATCGATATCTATGGCGCCACTTTTGATTGTCAACTCTGACGGATGTGGGGTGTCGCGTATCTCTTCATTTTCATCGCTCAGGTATTTCAGGGTGGGATACATCTTGGTAATGAAATCATCATGCTGAGTGATCAGCGCCGGCAATGCGCTCACATTTCTCACGATCTGGAACATGTATGTCAGGGTCAGAACCATCAATCCGAGCGTTGCCGGATGTGAGCCGGAAGCATTGTAAATAATCAGGGAAACGGCGGCTGTAATCCCACAGGCGGTAATGATGTTTCGCGGGAGATCCAGCAGGATAGTGGTTCGGTGTCTCAGTTCGAATGCGATAGTTTCCTGTTTCGTCAGGCAAGACATCGTGTCGTATGCCCGATCTTCTGAACCGCCGGCCTTGAATGCGATGATGTTCGTTATGACATCGGAAACTTCGCCGGTTATCGTGCGGTATATTTCATGAGACAGTTGTCTCGATTGGGTCGCTTTCGACGATGACCATGCTATGTAAGTAAACTGAGTCGCCACGATGAGGATCGCGATCAGTCCGACTCCCGGTGAAGCGAGAAAGAGAACTATTGGTGGAACGAGAAGAGAGAGCAGGGTTCCCAGCGCTTCGCCACGAAAAAAACGAACCAATTGCAAAGTGCTATCCAGATGCTGGCGGAAGATGCTCGTGAGGTACCCTGTTTGATTATTGCGATAGAATGAAACATCTTTCCCCACGAGTTTTTTGTAGAAGGTCAATACGAGGTCTCCATACTGCCGATTCTCAGTATGTATAGACAAGAGCTCTCCTAGGGTTCCGATGACGGCTCCGCCAAGATAGGCAATAAAAAAGAAGAGGGTGTACTGCCTTGCGGCATGCAGATCTCCAGCAGCGATACTGGCAGTCACCTGAGCCATCGCGATGACTATGTACACGCGCATCGTCAATACCCGGATTATTTCCGCGATGAAACCGACCCACTGGGTGGGATTGCGACCATAGGTTCGTAGGATGTATTTGTAGACCGCTCTATTCATTTCAATTCATGCTTTACTTTTCCGTAAGGCGCCACATAAAATGCTATCCTTCTGGGATGTATCTGCCTTTGGAGGACGAAGCTTGTTTCTAGTAGGTTGGAACTCATGATTTCCGGATCTCAGGTTTTTTTGAGACTTTTTTCCCAATCTTCAATTATGTTTGATGCCTCATTTTCTAGCTCGAGAATTTGTACCAGCTCTATCGGCCGGTTATTCGCCGAGTTTATTTTATGTAAATTATGAAGACCCTCATAATGTTGTTTGGAAACTTTCCTTTGAGAACATGCATAGACGATCCTTGATATTCCCGCCCAGTAAGAAGCGGAAAAACACATCAAACAGGGTTCGAGAGATGAGTATATAGTAGCACCTTTTAAGTCCCGCCTCCCCAAAAGCTTTGAAGATTCACGAATGGCAACGATTTCCGCGTGACTTGTGGCGTCTCTCAGTTGTTTTCCGTTACTGAGTCCCCTGCCGACAATTTCACCATTGAAGACGACCAATGCGCCGACTGGAAATCCTCCAGTGGCAATGCTTTCTTTTGATAATTCGATGGCGTTTCTCAGGTATTCTTTATCCATTTTCAGTATAACTATCAATACTGATTAAAAGATTTTTTTAAAGCCATTTCCTCTTTACCGCATGGACTGAAGCAGGCTGGAGCGATTCCCTTCGGTGTCTTGAAAAGAAACATACAGACCGATACCGGGTATTTCTACGGGTTCTCCTAGCACCTTGCCTCCCGCTTCGACGACTTTTCGCATAGCTTCTTGGATATCGTCCGCACCCACCACCACTGATGGTATCTGATCTGGAGAGTCTGATTTTTTTGGAAACAGACCTCCGTTGATAGCTCCCGTGGTTTGTATCATGTTATTCTCGTCTGTTTCTGCGGTATGAGCAGTAATATAGTTGCCCATTTCCTCTCCGAACTGTTTCATTTCCCACCCGAAAGCTTTTTCGTAGAAAGTCTTTACTCGTTCCGCATTTTCATAGGGCATTTCAAAATGTACTACGGGATACCTGTTGCTCATAGTTTTTTTCGTATCATTATTTATATTTCCAGTATACCTGCAAATGAAGCTTTTACCTAAAAAAACGAGATCAGATTTTCCGAATCGTGAGAGAGGTGAGCGCGGGGGAGATTTTTGGCTGGGGCTTTGAGTCGTATCCGCCTTCGGAGCGCGAAAATCATCTGTCTGCTCTTAGTATCTATCTCAGATCTCACTGTATGAAGAGAAAAAAACAAAATTGTTCATGCTTGTCGACTAAAGTTCCATCGTTTTGGCTGTAAATCTCGAAAATCTCGTCGGAATATCTCGATATTCCTCCTCAATTTTCAAAATTTTCGCTCAAAATGATGGGATTTTATATGCGACATGAGATTTGAGATAGATACTTAGGGCAGGTTGGAGCTTCTATATTAACCTAGGAGTCAGTAGCTAAACGAGGTTAGTTGTTTTTTTAAACTCCCAGGTACCTACCACCGAGGCAATAAATATGATAGCACCCCCGACCATCTCAGTGACTGTCAGGGATTCAGAAAAAAATACGAACCCCAATATCGCAGCAAAAAATAATTCAAGTGAAAGAATCACAGCTCCTATATTTACATCAAAATTCTGAAATCCGTACAAAAGAAGGTGATTTAAGAGGAGTTGTAAAATTGCAAAAATAATCAACGCTATCACAGCCCTCAGACTCACTGCATGAAGAGCTCCTTCGCTCGAAAAGAGTATTAAAAATGAGGAACAAAGGGTGATAACGAAAAACTGAATAATATTAACTGTGATTTTATCCGCGCCATTTAATTTTTTTCGTATTCCATTTCCAACCCCTTCGCTTATGCCAGCTAACACCGCAGATAAAGCTCCAAAGCTTAATCCAAGCGCCATGTCAGCAGACATAAAAATGTATAGTCCAACAAATGCGAGGGTAAGAGCAATAATCTTTTGAATTCCTAGTGTCTCTTTAAAAAGCAGAGTTCCAACAAGGAATGAAAGAGTCATGTTGGCAGCGTACAGCAAGAAAATCGTCGAAGCGATCTTTATATGAGTAATGGCAATCGTAAAGAATACGAGAATGCTTGTAGAAACGAAACCCAGTATGATTGCTTTTAAAATTTGCTTATTTGAAATCCGTTTTATCTTACGAGCAAAAAGGCTGAATGTAAATAAAAAAATAAATGCCAGCCCCATTCTTGCGGTGACCTGGGCGTATGTTGCAAACATTTCGGACAGAATGCGAATAAGTGGTCCGAAACAAGCATAGAGTATTGAGCAGGAGAAAAGCGCAGCTACCCCTCTATGATGTTTCGATATCAAAGCGTTTTCCATAATAATTGCTGTGGCTTTGAGATATATCCGCCTTCGGAGGATGCAATTCGTCTGTCTGCCTCTGGCAGGTTGGAGCGATATTAGCTAGAATGGTTTCCGGATATTTTCTTCATTGATTTTAATTCCTCGACTTGCGACGAGCGATTTCACATGATCATGAAATTCACGCATGGATTTCTTCCCCTGGCACACATCGGATAGATATTGGTAGCCCTCTTTTTTGGAAAGGTCGAGTCCCAGTGCCATCGCACCGACATTGAAGGAAAATTGCATTTTCAGCGTATCCGAAAAATCCGCCCAGGTACTGTCAGTACTGAATCGTAATGTTTGTTCGCAGGCGTGGATGATGAATGCTTTCATTTTTTTAGTTGAATACTGAGAATTTTCCCATTTGAACACACACGAGAATCTCTTCATGCAGAATGCCGTTCGAGACAATACATCCACAACCGTCTTCGTCGTATCGCCTTTCCTTCCCATTCAAATCGGTCACTTTTCCTCCCGCTTCCTCGGTGATAATTTTCAACGCGGCAACATCATGAGCATGTTGGTGGTAAAATACGGATCCTACAAATTTACCATTGGCGACTTGAATACCTCCATAGATAAATGAGAGCAGTTGCATGACTTTGCACTTCTTCGTATTGAGTTCTTTGAGGAGAGTCGTATTTGAAAACCCTACCGTTTTGCCTGATCCATCCATACTGACATAGGTATTCATGAGGCTGGTATTTTTCGCTACCGAAACTTTTTTACCATTCCGGTATGCTCCGCCATCCTTGGTCGCCCAGTACATGTTCTTCATTATGGGATCATTCACTAGTCCCAAAATGGGCTGACCATCGGATTGATCGACGAGGGCAAGTGAAAAGGTGAATATGGGGAGACCGCAGGAAAATGGCATCGTTCCATCGATAGGGTCACAGACCCAGATATAGTGAGAGCCTTCTTTCTTATCGCTCTTTTCTTCTCCGTGAATGCTGTGACTGGGATAGGCCTCGTTTATTCTTTTGATGATGAGGTCGTTTATCTCAGTATCGGCTACCGTGAGCGGGGTGTTGTCACCTTTCCATGTATTTTCCATCTCAAAGCTGAAATACCGCAAAGCTATCTCGGCGGATTCCTCGGCAATTGATTTCGCAAATTTCAGGTATTCTTCCATATGAGGCATTCAGGCTGTTAGCTGGAAGGAAATGAAGGAAAAATTGAGGCTTTTCAATGTTATTCGGTCTCAAAATGAGCTTTTAGTTTAATTACAGCCTCCTCCACTTCCTTGAGATTTTCGTTAGTTTTCAAGTTTTCCCGAGCATATTCCATGATCGGTCGAAGGGAATGCGTTTTCTTCCCGAACTTCTCTGACATCCAATCATAGCGAGGAAATACCCATACATGGAAATGATGTGAAGTATCTTCTTCTTGAACGAGATAGACCACATCAATATCGAGAGCCTTTCTCATCCCCGACCTTACTTTTATGAGAGTATCGATAAAATCGAGCTTTTCTTCTTCAGTAAACGCATCGACGCTTTGCAGGTGCCGTCTCGAAGAAATGATGATAAACCCAGGAATAGGGATTTCAAAGTCTTGGTGGGCGTCGAAATGATTCGTAGTGAGTATCGTCCCCACTCTTTCCATCTCTCCATTTTCTCTGGCACAACCTAAACAGGAAACTTGAGCGGGGTTTCCTTTGTAATCAATGATTTCTGTTTTGTCACTCATAGAGTTTATGCTGGGATGGCGGTCCACGGTTGTGAACCGGTATTGCCCTGTTATTCTCTCAAGATTGCTGGAAAATGGGAAGAGTCTCGAGTTGGTACTGGAACGGATGGAAAGACTCGCTACGGGCTAATTTCTCATATTACAGGGTACCCATCTTCCTTCCTTCCTTGACACTAGCGCCTGCTCTGCTATACTGTAGACATTCAGACGAAAAGGGATCCAAACGGCTAACTACCTAAGGAGCCCTTTTCTTTTTGTGTCTCAATCTTGCCACGTACAGATTCCAAATAGTCGAAATACTCGGATCCTAGTTTTTTATACAACGAAGAAGCAAATTGCCGATTAGGAAAAAGCATTTTCCCAAACCTTTTTTCTTCAATCAAGAAATCTACCAGCATTTTATAGTCACCATCACCAGATATGAGGAAGACTTTCTGAAAGTCCTCTTCCTTGTATAACTTTTTCATGATGTGGAAAATGATATCCGAATCCACATTACCTTTCTTCTTGCCAAGCATCGCCGCGTTGTGCTCTCGAAACACGAGCACAAAACCGGCAGCCTGGATTTCTTCATAAAGCTCCTGCCTCGTTTCCTGCACATATCCCAAGAAATAGTATGCTTTCGCTATGCCATACTTCTGCTCCAGATATACACGAAAACGCTTCAAATTTATCCGCCATGGATTCTGTTCGTGCTTGGCTGTACCCATATAGAGATTCTGACCGTCTATAAAGGCGATGTTTTCCAGTTCTTGCATAAGACTTTTTAGATTGCTACTTTCATATTTAGTTGCGTAAGTGTATCAAATACAGCATAGTTGTAGTTAATGAAATGGTTTTTTCGTATACAGACATTTTTTATAACAATTTGTATGCTGGGCAGGAAGGGAATCTCACTGCTCGGCTGATAAGAATCAAGCCTGCGCTCAATAGGGCTTCCCCGCCCGAAACGCTCCGCGTATGCGGTGCGGGCGGGCGCCCTCTAACCTCGAAGACTCAGTCACCCCGAACGGGAAAACAGATGTTTTCCCGACCCCTTTCCTCGTTCGATCCACTACCTCTGCAGGATAAAAGAAAATCACCATACCCACAAGGGGCATGGTGATTTTTCTTATGCTGGGATGGCGGTCCACGGTTGTGAACCGGTATTGCCC
>JBATLQ010000106.1:0-7400 GCA_049289395.1 Candidatus Moraniibacteriota bacterium
GAGTGTCGATCTGGGGAAGAGCTTCACGGGGAGTGATTATTTCTGTGACGAGAACGGGAAACGGGATGAGAATATGCCGACCATGGAATGGAAAACGGAATTCGTTCCTGAGGGATCCGGTACGAAGCTCATTTCGACGATTACTTACCTGAGTGGCGCCGACCTCGAGAAAATCCTCTCCATGGGAATGGAAGCGGGGTATACCATGGCACTCAATCAATTGGAAGAGCTCCTGGCAAAGTAGAAGAGTGGCGTTGATGATGTATTAAAATAAGAAACGGCTTGAAAAAGCCGTTTTTTCATTTTTCTTTCGGTGGATAACTCGGGTGGTGGTGGGTGGTTGCAGAGTTTTCATGAGTGGAGTAAAATGGAGCTACATTCACTATAAGTGGTGGGAAGTGGGGAATCTGAGAAAATGTCAAAATACAAATTCTAAATTTTAAAATAAATTTTCAAGGAAAGAAAAAAATAAAATTTGGTTTTTGATATTATTTTGGCATTTGTAATTTGAGCTTTGAAATTTACTCCTGTGTTTATCGGTGAATACAATCATACGATCGATCCGAAGAAGCGATTGGCGATGCCATCTCGGTTTCGCGGTGAATTGGGATCGAAGGTAGTGGTGACGCGCGGACTCGACGACTGCCTCTTCGTCTATCCGATGAAGGTGTGGGAAGAGATCGCGGCGAAACTCGGGAGTATGCCGGTCGGTGAATCGGGGACGCGGAGTTTCACGCGTATGATGCTCGCGGGTGCGGTGGATGTGGATCTCGACAGTCAAGGCCGCGTACTCGTCCCGGATTATTTGAAAGAATATGCGGGATTGAAAAAGGATACGGTAGTGGTCGGCCTCTACAATCGACTCGAAATCTGGAGTGAGGATCGTTGGAAGAAGTACAAGGGTCTCGCGGAGAAACAGACGGGGAAGATCGCCGAGCAATTGGGGAAACTGGGAGTGTACTAGCCGTAAACTCTCCTACGAATTACAAATTGATTTACAAATATACAAATACAAATAGAAGCGTGGTGATATTTTCAGAGACATCGCAAAAACATTTGTATATTCGTAATTGATTTGTAATTTGTAGGAAGTATGACAAGACACATTCCAGTATTGCTTGCAGAGACAGTGGATGGTCTGCACCTTAAGAAGGGAGATGTCGTCGTCGATGCCACGCTCGGTGGTGGTGGTCATACGCTGGCACTCCTTGAAAAAGTGCTCCCAGGGGGGAGGGTGATTTCATTCGATATGGATGCGCAGGCAATCGATCGTTTTCTCGGGAGGATAGAAAATGATCCGGTGGCGAAGCAGGCGTATCAGGATGGGCATCTCATACTCGTCCATGCGAATTTTTCCCATTTGGAGGAAGAGTTGGATCGGCTCGGCATCGAAAGAGTGAATGGTATCATGGCGGATCTCGGATTCTCATCAGATCAGATAGAGACGCCGGACCGAGGGTTATCATTTCTCCACGATGGTCCCCTCGACATGCGACTGAATGGAGAGGACGCATTGACGGCCGAAGAAGTGATACGGCGGTACTCGGAGGAGCGGCTCGCGGAAATATTTTCTCTCTATGGCGATGAGCCGAAAGCGAAACGAATCGCACGGCGCATCACGACAGAGCGAAAGCGAAAGGAGGTACGGACGACGACGGAACTCGCGCGGATTATCGAGGAGGCATTCTCCGGAGCCGAACGGCGTGCGATCGGTATCCATCCGGCAACTCGCGTCTTCCAGGCATTGCGCATCGAAGTGAATCGGGAATTTGAGAGACTGAACGCATTTCTCCTCGGGGCGACTGGGAAACTCGCCCCCGGAGGAAGGCTTGCAATCATCTCATTCCACTCGGGCGAAGACCGTATCGTGAAGGAATTTTTTCGGTTGGAGGCGAAGGGTTGTGTATGTCCGCCGAATTTTCCGGAATGTCGGTGTGGAAGGAAACCTCAGGTGAAGATCGTGACCGGGAAACCGATTGGACCGAGTGAGGAGGAACAGGTGAAAAATCCCCGATCGCGTAGCGCCAAACTTCGCATCGCCCAAAGAATATAAAATTCTTTGACGCAGACGAAACGCGGACTACACGGACAGAAAAAGAGTATTGGTCGGCATGAGTCGGTGTGCAGTCAGCATGAGTCAGTAGAGTGAAAAATAAACACACAATAGAATATGAACGCTCTCGAATGTACCGCGTATAGCGGTCGGCGTCTCTCGCCAAATAAAAAGAAGAACGGATTTATTCAGAAGGGATTTTTAGTAATCATCGGGATATTCCTGTTTTCTGCCGGCAATTATCTCTTCTCGATCAATGAAAATGCAGTACATGGGTATCGTATCCGGACCCTAGAAAAGGAGATTGCAGTGCTCGAGAAGGAAAAAAATCAGTTGCAATCGAGTGAGGCGGAAATGCGCTCATTGGATCGGACGAAAGAGGCGAGTGCGCGCATGGGTATGGAACGAACGACAGATGTCATTTCTGTGGAGCGTTTGGGAGTCGTCGCTATGAAGTAATCCTATTGTATGAGCAAAGAATTTCGTTCAGGTGATTTGTCCAAGGATCGGAGGATGAAGGGAGGAGCGGCGAGAGCTCGGCTCCTTGTTTTTTTTGTCGTCGTAGGGGCTCTCGCTATCCTTTCGCGACTCTTTTTCATCCAGTTCATGAATCACGACAAGTGGGAGGGAATCGCCATGGGGCAGTATGCGACGAATCGTGCGCTTCAGGCGAAACGAGGGGAGATATTTTTTCATGATCATGGAGGTCTCTATTCGGTCGCGGTCAATCGCGATGAGCCATTCGTATTCATCGTTCCTCGGGATATCGATGATCCGACCGTGATGAGTGAAGCACTCTCGAATATCCTCGGCATGACGAAAGAGAAAGCCTTGAAAAAAATGGAACGAAAGGATGATCCGTTCGAGATGGTGAAAAAGAAAGTGTCGCAGGACGAGGTATCGCGCGTGCGAGATCTCCAGATGAAGGGCGTGTACATTGGCTCTGAAACAAATCGGTACTATCCGGGCGGGGAATTTGCCGCGCCACTCATCGGTTTCGTCGCGGAACGGTCGGATGGATCCTCAATGGAAGAAGGAAAATACGGGCTTGAGGCAGCGCTGAACGAATCGCTTCAGGGGAAAAATGGGAATGTGGAAGAAGAACGGGATTCGGCAGGACGATGGATATCACTGACCGATCGCGTGCTCCATCCGGCGGAGAATGGTGATGATTATATCCTCACTATCGATCGTACGGTTCAGTTCGAAGCGGAGAGAATCCTCCGTGATTCTATCGAACAATACGCAGCCGATGGGGGAACGATCGTTGTCATGGATCCGAAAACCGGCGATATCCTCGCGATGGCGATACTCCCGCAATTCGACCCGAATAGATTTGGCGAGGTGAAACGGTATGAGACATTTCTCAATGGGGCGACGAGCGTTTCGTATGAGCCGGGATCAGTGATGAAGCCACTCACTATGGCGATGGGCATCGAAGAGGGGAAAGTGAATCCAAATACAGAATATGTCGATACGGGAGAGGTGTTCGAGGCAGGGTATCATCTGAAAAATGCCGAAGGAAAAGTGTATGGGAGGAGCAGTATGTATCGGGTGCTCGATGAGTCGATCAATACGGGCGTCATCTTCGTCGAACGCTTGGTGGGGAATACCATTTTTCGCGAGTACCTGAAGAATTTCGGTTTCGGGGAAAAATCGGATTTCGGATTTCCCGGTGATGTATCGGGCAATATGCGCAATATGGATGATATGAGAAGGAATATCAATTTTTTCAATATCGCTTTCGGACAGGGGATGACCGCGACGCCACTTCAGCTCGTACGGGCGTATGCGGCATTGGGGAATGGTGGTGTCCTCATGAAACCGCGATTGGTGGAGAAGATCATCCATAGTAACGGCGTGGAAGAAATGGTTTCGCCAGAGTCGATACGACGGGTAGTGAGCGAAGAGACCGCGCGTGTTATGGGAGACATGCTCCGGAGCGTGGTCGTCAATGGTCATGGGAAACGAGCGGATGTACCAGGATACCTCGTCGGAGGGAAGACGGGGACGGCGCAGGTGGCAAAGAGTAATGAAAAAGGGTATGATGAAAACTTATCGGTCGGTTCTTTCGTCGGATACGCGCCGATCAATGATCCTCGGTTCGCCATATCGGTCAAGTTCGACAATCCGAGGAATGTGGAGTGGGCGGAATCTTCGGCAGCGCCGGTATTCGGGAAGATGATGAAATTCCTCCTCGAGTACTATCAGGTGGAGCCGACTGAGTCGATAGTAAAGAAATAAATGGTATGGATACACTCGAAGAAAAAACATGGTTGCGAAGATCGCTCGAACGCATACTTCGGTGGTGTGCAGTTTTGGTATTGAAGAAATATCATCCGATTATCGTCGGAGTGACGGGATCCGTCGGCAAGAGTTCGGCGAAAGAAGCGATCGCACTGGTTCTCTCGGCGGAATATACGATACGGAAGAGTGAGGGAAATTATAATAATGAGGTCGGTATTCCACTCACGATCCTTGGTGCAAAGAGTGGTGGGCATTCTCTCTTTGATTGGATTGGCGTTGCCCTGCGTGCGTGCTCCCTCATCTTCTTGCCTTCTCGGTATCCAGAGGTGCTCATCTTGGAAATGGCGATCGATCGTCCGGGGGATATGCGGTATCTCCTCTCGTTTATCCCGGTATCGGTGGGGGTGGTGACCCGTATCGGAGAGAGTCATATCGAACATTTTAGGACAATCAGTGCGATTGCGAAAGAAAAAGGATTGCTCGTGACACGACTCAGTGAATCAGGTATCGCGATCCTGAATGCTGATGATGAGCGGGTGCTCTCGCTTCGAGAAAAAACGAAGGCAAAAGTATTCACTTATTCGCTTTCGGGAGAGTCGACGATTTCCGGTGAGCATTACTCTTTCGATGAGCGAACCGGCGTCGGCTGTAATTTCAAGTTACGCTACGAGGGGACGAGCATTCCTGTTCGTCTCCCACACCTCATGGGAGAGCATCTCGTCTCGGCGGTACTTGCGGCAATTGCGGTCGGTGTCGCATTGAAAGTAAATCCCGTTTCTATCGTCACAGCGTTGGAATCATTTGAGACACTCCCGGGGAGAATGAGGCTTATTGCCGGCAGGCGCGGAGCACTCCTCATCGATGATTCTTATAATGCCTCGCCGGATTCAGTGGGCGCGGCACTCACGACACTCTCGAGGATGCGGGCTTCACGGAAGATACTGGTGCTCGGTGATATGCTTGAACTTGGTACGAATGCAGTAGCACTCCATCAGGCATTGGCGGTGCAGGCATTTCCGATGGGATTGTCGGCAGTGTTCCTAGTGGGAGAAAAATCCCGACTGTTCGGTGAGGCACTTGTTTCCCGCGGATTTTCACGAGAGCGCATCTTTTCTTTCGATCATCCCCAAAAAGCCGGTGAAGCACTCGTAGAATTTCTCCAAGGGGGCGATGCAGTGCTGATCAAGGGTTCGCGTGGTATGCGTATGGAGAAGGTGGTAGAATGCGCCATGGAACATCCGGAAGACGCGACGAAACTCCTCTGTTGCCAATCTCCAGAGTGGCGCGCGAAACCTTTCATCCCGCAGGAATGAAAGGTGAATAGAGAATATGGAATAGGAAAGAGATTTTTTTACTTCCCATTTTGTTTTTCTTTCTGTATTCTCTATACTATATTCTACATTCAACATTCTTCTTCCTATGGACATTTTCTCCGCCCTCCTTATTATCATCGGTCTCGTCCTCTTCGAGGCAGTTTCGAGTATCGATAATGCGATCATCAACGCCGATGTGCTCTCGACCATGGGTGCCAAGGCGAAGAAGTTCTTCGTCACCTGGGGTATTTTCTTCGCCGTATTCGTCGTGCGAGGATTCCTCCCATGGCTCATCGTGTGGGCGACGGTTCCATCACTCGGATTTCTCGGATCATTGACCGCGACTTTCTCCAATGATCCGGCAGTACATGATGCTATCGCCACTTCTGCGCCAATCCTCCTCATGGGCGGTGGAATTTTTTTGCTCTTCCTCTTTCTCCACTGGATTTTTCTTGAGGAGAAGAAGTACGGATTTCGATTTGAGAGATACATCGATCGTCATGGCGTGTGGTTCTATGCAGTGGTATCGCTGCTCCTCACGCTCATCGTTTGGTATGCGATGAAGCAGAGCACGATGGTAGCATTCGGTGCCATCGTCGGTTCCACAGTATTTTTCATTGTGCATGGATTCCGATTGCAGGCAGAGAAGGCCGAAGAGGAGATGAAACATTCGGCGATGTCGGATTGGAGTAAAGTATTTTTTCTCGAGGTAATCGATTTGTCATTTTCAATCGATGGCGTCCTCGGCGCGTTCGCTTTCACTCTGTCGGTACCGCTCATACTGATCGGGAATGGCATCGGTGCTATTATCGTTCGTCAGTTGACGGTGGCGAATATCGATACGGTGAAGAAATATGAGTTTCTGAAAAACGGAGCGATGTATTCGGTCTGTGTGCTTGGTATCGTGATGATCGCTCATGGATTTCTCATTCATATCCCAGAGTGGTTTTCACCCCTCGTGACCATTCTCATCATTGGATATTTTTTCCAGAAGTCCCGGAAGATGATTTCGGCAGGGAGATGATTGACACCGTTTGTAGGCGCGGTACAATGAAGGGGAGAGGTCGTTCGCACACACCTCGAAATAATCAGTAGAAGAATGTTATGACAGATAATGTACAGGATAAGGAGTTCGTCGAATATGTCGTGAAGATGCTCGTCGATCATCCTGAGGCGGTGAAGGTAGAACGGAAAATTGACGAAATGGGCGTCCTCATTACACTCGATGTGCATGCGGAGGATATGGGTATGGTCATCGGGAGAGAGGGTATGACAGCCAAGGCACTCCGGACGCTCCTCCGTGTCATCGGTGCGAGGAATAGTGCCCGGGTAAATTTGAAAATCAATGAGCCGGAAGGATCGACCCGTCCGGTGCGTGAGGTGGCTCCGGTCGCTCCGCCGGCGCAGAAACTCGAAGCATCAGAGGATCCGACGAGGGCACTCGATGACATGATGGATGAGTTGAAGGCATAATGTAGGAAAGAGAAAATCCGTCGAGAGGCGGATTTTTTCTGTATGATATACTACAAATTACGAATATTATACAAGGCTCTAGACTAGCAGTATAGCTACTGATAGTCTAGAATTATGTATAATTACGCGAAAATATCGACTTACAAGATTGGAAAAATAATTTCACATTTTTGTATCGATATTACAACTTCGAAAACTGCTGCCCTGCTGGGCATGAATCGCAATACGATCAACCATTGGTATGGAATCTTTCGCAAAGCGATTTATGCTCATCAAATGAAGGAGTGTGAGAAAGTATTTGGTGAAGCAGAAGT
>JBATLQ010000107.1:0-4627 GCA_049289395.1 Candidatus Moraniibacteriota bacterium
ATCTGCGGTTCGGTTTCTTTTCATTGCATCCGCACCGGGCACCCCCTGATCCAAATGTTCAGTTCGGAACGCATCCTCTTTCTTTGCGAGTACGGCCACAGAGTCAACATATTCGCTATCCGTCGCCTTCAAATTATTCAGTCTCTTTTGCATATTTTCCTCGGGAGGCTTTGTTCCGGCAAGTGGCATTCCCATCATCTTATTCTCAGACATAGCATTTCATTTAACAATTTCATCTTTATTATATCACAAAAAAAGAACGACCCAATGTCATTCTTTTTTTATCTTTATGCTGAAAATAGACCCTAGACTCCAATGTTATTTATAAAATAAACTATCTTACTCCAATATATATTACCAAGTATAGAAGTAGCTACGGGTATAAGTATAAAAGTCCAAGTTAATTTATATTGTTTAAGTAGAACCTCAATCAAATCCATAAACCCCATCATTTCACTTGCTTTCACAGATGGTCGTATAAGAACGACTGGGTGGTTCGTCTTTTTATCTAGTTCTTCTTTGGAGTCCAAGTAGCCTTTCTCTCTACATAACTCCAATAACATATCATATTCAGCCATTTTATGAGCTACTTTCTTAATGATTTTCTTATCTCTATTAAGTTCATCACGGTCATTTTTACCGCAATCAGGACAGGCACCATATGACTTACGCGGATGCACTACGCGCCTGGCAGCCCTTTCTAGAAATGCCCTCTCTTTTATGTAAATAAATGGGGTGTGCAAACGCTCTATTTTATCACTTCCAATCTCAAAACAATCACTTTCAAGTAGGCGAATTAAATGCCAGATTTTAATGGTTCTCCACATAAGTTTTCTGCGTAGCTGAGCGGGTAACGGGAATCGAACCCGTATCTCGTGCTTGGCAAGCACGTGTAATAACCATTATACGATACCCGCATGTGTTTCACTTCAGCGAGGCATGCCCGCTTCTTTATCCATCCAACTGACACTAAAACATCTTCGCAAACAAATCAATCCAAGTCAACACTTTCTTCTTCAGACGCTTGTCACTCACTTGAATAGAGCAAACGCCGTAACTCAACCTATTCTTCTTATGCTTTCCCTGAATAAGAGACGCTCTGAAGAATCTATCTTTGGGTATTCCTATATTTTTGCTCCAGTATTCCAAACATACATCCTCCTCCAAATCGGGATAGAGCACCATGTATGCTCGTATCTTTTCTTCCGTCACCCCACAGCAATTCTTTAAAAAGAGTCGGAATGCCAACAGGAGTCTTTCATCAACATTACTCACTCGCACCTGTCCGTTCGGAAAATTCTTATCACCCTCTCCCCAATAGAGAGAAAGTCCTGTCGCGAAAAGAATTTTTCCTTTCAATGACTCAAACTCCCGTATCGCCTCCGCCTCTGCTTCCTCATAAATCTTTTTCCACTTCGCTTTCTTTAGAGCGTTCAAGTGAATCAGTCTTTTTTGACTGATAATCTTCGTGAGCTCGGTAAGTTGCTCCTGTATATCTCTCGACCAATCTATACCATGCAACCAATAGGAAACCGTGCTTTTTGAAACACTCAGTAATTCTGCAATTTCACGGTAGCTCTTTTTCTCCTTTCGGAGCTCAATTGCTTTGAGTTTTAATTCTTTTTTCATAGAACCATAGTGTATGTATATAAATTATACCACAGCAGTTCTATATTATGCAAAGCCTTAAAATACTCTTGTGGGACTGGCTGGAATTTCACCCTCACACCAAAGCTATTCAGTGGGTCCGGCTGGAATCGAACCAGCGACCAAGCGATTATGAGTCGCCCGCTCTAACCCCTGAGCTACGGACCCATGTATTTTCAATACTGAATAACTTGAGTGTGAGGGCGTACCAGCGACCAAGCGATTATGAGTCGCCCGCTCCCCGCCCAACTGAGCGATTTAGTCGTTCGGGCGGGTAACCCCTGAGCTACAGTCCCAATATTTCATACTTATACAACGAAACCCACAATACACACATCAGTATACTATGGGTTTGGTTTATTGTCTCTGTGGTGCCGGAGGGCAGAATTGAACTGCCGACACAAGGATTTTCAGTCCTCTGCTCTACCACTGAGCTACTCCGGCAAAACTTCACTGCGATCACCTGTGGACGATGCTGGATTCGAACCAGCGACCCTCTCGGTGTAAACGAGATATTCTAACCAACTGAGCTAATCGTCCCCATTTGGTGCGGGGTGAATAAACGAGGTGCTCCCCGCCCGACTGAGCCCGCCAGAATGAATCTTTCGGGCTGGCGATTCAGTCGTTCGGGCGGGTAACTTCACCCCATCACAACTGTGGATGATGCTGGATTCGAACCAGCGACCCCCTCGGCCTGCCCCGCACCAAATCACCTGTGGACGATGCTGGATTCGAACCAGCGACCCTCTCGGTGTAAACGAGATGCTCTAACCAACTGAGCTAATCGTCCCCATTTGGTGCGGGGTGAATAAACGAGGTGCTCTAACCAACTGAGCTAATCATCCAAAGATGTGACGGGGCAAGACTGAGCTAAGCACGCGAGAACTATCACCCTCAAAAGAAGAAAGCTGGCCTCTGCCAGCCACTCATTTGCTTTCTGTTTTCAAACTCACTTCATTCACTCTGTGCCCAGAAGAGGACTCGAACCTCCAATCCCTTGCGAGAACTAGCACCTCAAGCTAGCGCGTATACCGTTCCGCCACCTGGGCATCATCACTCCTTTTCATCTTTTCCTTTGTCATTGTAAACCATTCCTGACAAAAAGAAAATCCCGCAACAAGCGGGATTCAGCAATTCCTTAGGCCTTCACTTCGGCTTCTTCGGGTGCGACCTCATCCGCTTCGATCAATTCTTCTTCCACTGCTAACGATTCAACATCGTCTGCTGATGCCTCCTCTGAAGCGACAACCGAGAGCTTTCCTTTCAATCCGACTTCCCGAAGCTTCTTCGAGAGAACCTTCGCAGACTTATCACGAACGAAATAGAGCTTGGATCGGCGAGACTTGGTACTTTTCAAAATTTCAATCTTACTGATGGTCGGGGAGAGCAGTGGCAAGACCAATTCGACACCGATGCCGAAAGAAACCTTCCGAACCGTCACCATGAGCGACGAGCTCTGGCCACCCTTGATGGCGATAACGGTGCCCTGAAAGACCTGGAGGCGTTCTTTCTCGCCTTCTTTGATCTTGCGATAGACCTTGATCATATCGCCCGAATGAAGCTCAGGGAGAGATACTTTCTTTCGGAGTTCCTGATTGAATGCTACGAGTTTCTGGTACATATCGGTTGAAAAAAAAATATCACCCAAACGGGCATTGAAAACATGTCAATCCTAGCGGTATTCTTTGATTTCGTCAACCCCGCACCTATTTGGCACAGTGCCAAGGGCACAAGGGGATAATATACTGGCATGAGCGCTATTCGATACTGTTACTGCCTGTATGATTGGAACCTTCAAAGTGCCAAATAGGTGCGGGGTCAAGGCTCCTCATACCATAAGCGACTACTCAATCTCAGACAGATTCTCTAAATAAGCCCTGAAATCCGATGGGAGGGGTGATTCGAAGCGATATTCCTTCCCTAAATAGATGAAATGAAGCTGCGCCGCGTGCAATAGATGTCGAGTGGGAGTGGTTGATTCGAGAGCAAGCCGTTTCGTCAAGCGGTGCCCATAGAGCTTGTCCCCGACTATCGGATGTCCCGCTGAGAGGAAATGGACGCGGATCTGATGTGTTCGTCCTGTTTTCGGAAATACTTTCACCAAATCGAAGTCCCGAAATCGCTTTTCCACCGTATAATCCGTCCGAGCAGTCCGCTTTTTCGAAGAATCATGAATGGACGCGACGCGCCGTTTCAGCGAATGCTCCACCGAAGTAATATCTCCCTTGATGCTTCCTTGCTTCACAGAAAAATGACCGAACACGAGTGCGGTATATGATTTCTCCACTTGCCGATCATGAAAAAGCTTTTTCAGAGATTCCCATGCCTCATGGGTTCTCGCGACAAGGAGGAGTCCAGATGTCTCTTTGTCCAAGCGATGCACGATGCCGAAGCGATTCTCTTCGCCAAGCAAAGCACTCTCTTCGGGGAATGTCTGCTTCAGCCAGGAAAGCACGGTATTCGGCTCCCTCTTCTCCGAAGGGTGCACCTGGAGTCCGGCCGGTTTCTCCAGGACACGAAAGTGCTCATTCTCAAAGAGTACCTGCGGAACCAATTCAGGGAGTGAAAATTTCTTCTGAGATTCCGGTATCTTCTCTCTCCATTCACCGGAAACGACATCATCGAGTGATACCGTCGCACTCGGCTTCCCCCTCTTCCCAGATACCAATACCTCCGTCTCACGAAGGAGAGTAATCACCTCCGCCCGGAAAAAAATCCGTTCCGGAAAATCCAACCGCAATCGCGCCAACAAAAAAACATCGAGGCGGAGTCCGGATTCCCTCGGTGCGACGGTATATGAAAATTGATGCGTTGAAGACATAGGATTCTTTTCTATAGTATACTGGATACGGTCATCTTTACCCAACATATCCTCATCAATATGAAAATCGCTTTTTTTGAAACGGAGGCGGACGATGAAGTCTACCTGAAAAACAGACTCGGTCAAGAGCATGAGCTCTTTTTCACCAAAGAAACCCTG
>JBATLQ010000108.1:0-8077 GCA_049289395.1 Candidatus Moraniibacteriota bacterium
CTCGCCATCGTGGGTGATATCGAGAAGGGAGGCGCGGAGATCACCCTCTATGATACCGATTCATTCACCCCGTTAGAGGCGGGAGCACACTCGGAATCCTCGCGGCCTCTAACGGGGTTCACCGATCTCTGTGAAGGACCTCATATCGAGAATACGGGTGAAATCGATGCGAAATCATTTACCCTCACTCACCTCGCGGGAGCATACTGGCGTGGCGATGAGCAGAATCCCATGCTCACGCGTATCTATGGACTCGCCTTTGACACCGAAGCCGAGCTCGATACCTACCTCGCACAACAGGAAGAGGCGAAGAAGCGGGATCACAAAAAACTCGGCATCGAGCTTGATCTCTTTACATTTTCCGATCTCGTCGGATCAGGTCTCCCTCTCTGGACTCCGAGAGGCACTATCATCCGCAATCTGCTCGATGAATACATTTGGAGCATGAGGCAAGCCGTCGGGTATCAGAAAGTGGAAATCCCTCATATCACGAAAAAGGATCTCTACGAAAAAAGCGGGCATTGGGATAAATTCAAAGATGAACTCTTCCGCATCACGACGCGCGAGGGACATGAATTCGCCATGAAGCCGATGAATTGCCCACATCACACACAAATCTATGCCCGTCGTCAGTGGAGCTACCGTGAGCTCCCCCAACGCTATGCGAATTCTACAGCTTGCTATCGTGATGAACAAAGTGGTGAACTCTCGGGTCTCTCCCGGGTTCGCGCATTTACCCAAGATGATGCGCATGTCTTCTGTCGCAATTCCCAAATACACGAAGAAATACTGAAGATATGGGACATCGTCACGACATTTTATGGATCATTCGGATTTGAACTCCAGGTTCGCATCTCCAAACATGACCCAGCCACACCGGAAAAATTCCTCGGCGACAAGGAGACATGGAAACTCGCCGAAGAAATTCTCTCTGACATCGCGATCGAAAAAAATGCGAATGCCTTCGAGGGCATTGGCGAGGCTGCCTTCTACGGTCCGAAGCTCGACTTCATGGCAAAAGACGCTCTCGGAAGGGAATGGCAGGTCGCGACCATACAACTCGACATGAATATGCCGGAACGATTTGATCTCTTCTGTATCAATGAAACTGGCGAACGCGAACGCATCGTCATGATTCACGCTGCCATTATGGGATCGATAGAACGATTCATGAGCATCCTCATCGAACATACCGCCGGGGCATTCCCCTTCTGGCTCGCGCCCGTACAGGTCGCCATCCTCCCCGTCAGTGAAGACATCTACGAATACGCGAAAGGAATAAATCTCGCCCTGAAAAAACTCGGCTATCGCACGGAAATGAAGATGAACGAAACACTCGGAAAACGAATCCGTGAGACCAAGGTGGAGAAAATCCCCTACACCCTCGTCCTCGGAAAAAAAGAGGTGGAAGAAAAAACCGTCACCCTGGAAAGCTATGCCAATGGGAAAGTCGGTGTCCTTCCGCTTCCAGAGCTCCTCGAACTCCTCGCAAACGACCTCCGAGAGAAACGATAATGGTATTTCTTTCCGCACACTTGCGAGAAATACGCCGTTATGGTATACAATATGCAATGAAAGAGACAGGGTAAGCTGCTTTTTTCATACCTCCCGTTCCGGTAACACCCGGGACAAAATCTTTGAAAAGGGGACTGCTATCATGCCACAACCATCGTGCTACAGAAATATCAACGGACAATTGATTCCGATTGACGACGGGTCAAATACACAACACTTAACTACATGGGAGGCACAGCTCGGCGCACTCGAGTTGCCAACGACACGCGGAGTCCGTGTGCGTCAACCAATGTCGAATCAACCCAGTAGCAAAGGAGCAAACTCTGAAGCTCACATCAGCCAGGGGAAACGCTCTCCAAGGAAAAAAACGATTCACTGCCACCGGGGAAACGGCAGCGAGTGTATCGGGTACCACACCTAACCCGTCTTGACCCCCCCAGCCCGACCCTTACCGGCCGGGTTTTTTAGCCTATAAATACGGCCGTGTTTATAGACTAAAAAATGTCTCCCGAGGAATATCTGTCTCTATTCCATGCTCTATGCCACTCATCTCATTTCTTCCCATCACAAGTATCAGGACTCCAGAGTCCTCGTGCATTCATCCTCGCATCCATCTCTGCTTCACGAAACAATTCCTTCTTCGAAATATCCGGAGTATACGGTGACGCATGCGCATACCCCTCACGCACCAAGATTTCATTGACGAATGTCCCATCCTCGAGATAGACGGAACGAAGCAGTCGTCCGTATTTGTCACGATCCGAGATGTCCCACTCCAAACGAACCCACTTTCCCTCGACGAGATTCTTATTATACGCCGACGATTCCTTCCCGAAACATTCTACCTTGCGCCGTGGATCGACACTCTCCGGCGTGTTCACCCCGACATACCGTACCTTCTCCCTGTTCTCGAGCTCGATCGTATCACCATCGATGACCCGCGCCACTTTCACCCATTCGGTATCGATCGCATCCATTTTCGACTCCTTGATACTCCAACCTAAAAAAGAAACCCGCCACTCCTTCGGCCACAGGACGATCGTAGCAAAGATACCCGCCGTGAGCAGAATGATAATACCTATCCCAAAAATATACGCGCTACTTTTTTTCATTGAGGAAAAGAATGTGATGATGATAGAAGCGCTTCATGATTTCCGTGAGGAGGAAATACCCGATGGCAAGTGAGAGAACGACGGAGAGCATCGCTCCACTCGGATGAATGAAATGAAAGACTTCTCGACCAATGGAAGAGAGCGGGATAAGGAAAGCGAGGGCGAGGGCGAGAATGGAAAATCCTGCCAATGCGAAGCTCGATCGCGAAGAAAGGAAAAACCATTTGCTCGATCGGAGCGAATAGAGGAGGATAAGTTCCGTCGTGATAGAGAGGAGGAACCAGCTCGTCTGAAGTATGGCCGGCGATGAATGAAAATACAATCGGAACAATGTCAGGTCGAAGAGCGAGCTCACCCCACCGAAGAACAAGGCCGCAATGAGAATATCACGCACCCGGGATTGTCTCGGCGTCGCGAGCTCCTCAGCCTCCACCGTATCGGTCGTGATAGCGAGCATCGGAAAGTCCGAGAGGAGATCGAGGAGGAGGATCTGCGTCGGGAGCAGTGGCACGAATGGGAGGAAAAACGACGCGATGGCGACCGAATAGAAATTCCCGAAATTCGAGGCGAGTGTCACGCGGAGATATTTCAGGATATTCGCGAAAATGATCCGTCCCTCCCGTACCCCCTCGATCACGGTCGATAGACTGTTCTGCAGGATGATCACATCCGCTGCGTCCCTCGCGATATCCGCCGCACCACGCACCACGATTCCCACATGCGCGAGCTTCAGCGCTGGAGCATCATTTACCCCCTCCCCGAGGAATCCCACCGTGGCGTGCTGTTTCAAACTCTCCACGACAAAGTACTTCCCTTCCGGAGACATGCGGGCGAACACGGATCCTTCAGAGAGTGCCTTCATCCGATCCTTCTCGGAAAGCTTCCGGAGTTCCGCCTCCGTATAGACCATCGAACCCTCATGGAGAATCCCCGCCTCGATACCGACAAAACGAGCGACCTCACGACTGTCCCCCGTGAGAATCTTCACCTGTATCCCGAGGCGAGTCGCTTCTTCCATCGTTTTTTTCGTCGTCGCTTTCAATGGATCAGTAAAAGAAATCACACCGAGATATTCCAATTTTTTTTCTGTCACGAAAGTATATTTCGACCTCACACCGAGGGAACGCCGTGCGATAGCAAGTGTTCGACGCCCCTTCCTCCCTTCCTCGTCCACGAAGAGCAGTATCTTCTCCGTCTCTTCGGGAGAGAGGTTCTCTGATATGGCCACTATCGATTCTGGAGCACCACGAACGATGATCTCCCGCTTCCCCGAGTGCCAAACGGAGAGAACACTCCCCATACGCCGATTCGGATCGAATGGCAGGGAATCCATGACCGTGACACCCTCCTCGTTCACCGCCGTCTCTATCGTCGCTTCGAGTGCCCGCTCATACGGATCGATAGCCTGCGAGAGGAGTTCATGATGTGGGAGCCTCCCACCGAGCACCGCGTATCGCAGACATTCCTCTCTCTTCGGAGCGAGGACTCCCGACACTTCCAGGCGATTTTCTGTAATCGTCCCCGTCTTATCCGTACAGAGGACGCTGATACTCCCGAGGTCTTCGATAGACGAGAGGCGTTTCACCACCACCTTCCTCCGAGCGAGCGCGAGCGCCCCGCGGGAGAGGGCGATGGTCGTCACCGCCGGCAATGCTTCCGGTACGACGGACACTGACAGGACGAGGGAGAAGATGAGAAGCTCCGGAATATCCACACCGAATCCCTTGAACAGGATATTGAGCGAAAAAACGAGAACAATAGTGACGGCGACGAGCTGTACGATAAATCGCGTGAACCCACGAAGTTGTTTCTCGAAGGCACTCTCACTCTTCGTCATCTCGGCAAGCGTCGCTATCGATCCGAATGCCGTATCTTTCCCGACGGCGATAACGACCGCCTTCCCCCGACCAGACAGGACGACCGTCCCCGAGAAACCAATATTTTTCGCTTCATGATACGCGCTTGGACGCTCCGAGAGAGATTCGCTTGTCTTCCATACCGGGAGGGATTCCCCCGTGAGCACACTCTCATCGATCTCGAGAGACTTCTCTTCGAAGAAACGGACATCCGCCGACAACCGATCCCCCGGCTTAACAAGAATCACATCTCCCGGCACGAGGAGCGCACTCTCAATGGTTACCACGAACCCATCCCGCATCACGGTCGCCTCATGCGAGAGATACCGCGCGAGCAATTGCGATGCTTTCTCTGAACGATATTCCTGAAATGATTCGAGCGCGAAATTGACAATAATAAAAAGTAAGATAAGGAATGCCTCGATACGATCGCCCAAGAAAAAAGAGAGTATCGCTGCGCCGAGCAAGAGAAAGAAAAATGAGGACTCGAATCGTCGCTTGAATATGAGAAAAATCGGTCGCTTCCAAAAAGGAAGAGACACTGTCTGAATCACTCGACGATCACTGCCCTCCTCCGATGAGAGGCCCGAAATACCGGTCTGGAGGACTGTGAATACCTGAGTGATACTCGCTTGTGATGCATTTTTCCAATCCAACATTTTTTTGAGCGGTCGTTCCGCCGGTTTCAGCGGTGCGACCGCTGTAAAAAATCCACCCCTGCTCGAGCGGTCGTTCCCCTTCTTGAGGGGTGCGACCGCTGTTTTTACAGTCTGCAAATCCGCAATCAATATGTTCTATTTCCTAACCACTAAAAACTCTAAAGCTCTAGGAATTCTCCGCCCCACCCCTCATCACCGACAGTATCATTTCGAAATCATCCTCCTCCGCGGTATCATTGATCTTCTCATACTGACACACGCGACACCGATGCAGTATCCTCCGCCGTCCACCTTCTTCCGAGACCCGTATCGGCTCCATGAGTCCAAGGCACGAGGCGAGTCGATCCCCTGGGTGAATATCCACATGCCGGCTCCACAGGCACTTCGGGCAATGATTGGTATACCCATTCCCCGTGACGGTCACCCTACATTTCCCGCAAACGAAATTCTCAATTTTCCGTACAAATGTTTCAGACATACACCCCCAGTATACCGCAAAAAACAAAACAACACCCGATACAACGGGCGTTGTTTTCTCACTGAGGAGTTACCATAGCAAGGGCTGAACTGCTCAAAAAAAATATATTACTCACCAATATTGATAGCCATCATAGATCCTTCAGCAGTATATTTATAGAGGAACTTATATAATTCATCTTGATTACTATGAGTCGGCATATTTTCTTTTCTAAACCTTGTGATGAAATCAAGAATTTTCTTTTTTGTCGGCCATGATCGAAACAAATTATTGAACTCCGCTAGCTCAAAATATGGTTCAAAGCCATCCGTATAAACAAAGATTTGGTCGCCTTTTTCTATATCAATAACACCAGACTCGACATACTGGAGTGCTTCCTTCTCACCATCGACGACTCCGTACCCCAGTAACTTTCCATCCGACGCTATTTTATTCCGAAAATTTTTGTGTTGTAATACTTTTTTTTCTTGAGGCTGGGGATTTTTCATCATTGCGGCCACTGCTTTTTCTATAGGAGCAACTTGGTCAAGGCTTTTACATTTCACTTCTCCATTTCGGTTTCTGACCATAACCCTGGAATCCCCGATAACACCGTAAAAAAGTTTCTATTCTCTTATCGCCGCTACGGCTACAGTTGCACAGAAATAATCCAAATCGAAATAGTTGATTGTTTTTTTGTTCCTTCCGTGTTTTTTGTTATACTCTTCTGCTTCTTTGTTAGCCAAGCGAAAAACCTTCTGGATACTGTTTCGACTAAATCGAGGATACTCCTCTTCAGCATTATGAATCAGACTTTCACAAACAACCCCAGCGAGAGCGCCTGCTCCGGAAGGACATGGGTATTGTTGCCCGGGTTTTACTACCAATGTAACCCCATCCGCAACAGAAAAAATGGGGAGCCCCTTTGATTGACTCATCGAATCCTCTTGCAACATCTTCCCATTCCACTTCCATCCCCTTTTTTCAGCGACCATTTCTATCAAATCCTGAGACGATGGACAATACAGATGTATCTGCTTCATGGTCATATTGCTTATTTTCAAGAAATTATATATGAATATCTCTCTTACTTTTTAATATCTTCCTAGCGCTCTTCGTAGTGATAACGCTCTCTCCTGTTTGTTGTTCAATTTCAAGCCTTGCTTTGCGTGCGACAACTCCTCCCGCTCTGGCAATCTGTTTATTCTGTTCGAGTCCTTTTGGTTTTTTCTTTTTGGATATTTCTGTTGTAGAGGCTTCCGCAAGCATATTGAGAACCAACTCGAGATTGGTCATGTTATCCCTCAAATTCTCTTTTTTCAGTCCTTTCAGCTTTTTATACTCTCTCACACTTCTATCAGCCCATGCCCGCGTGATTTCGTCCGTGAGTATCGCATACTCCAGCCCCTCTTTCATTTCTCGTTCTTTCCATTCATCCGTTAATTCTTTGCGTACCTCGATACTTTTCAATCGTTGATTTATCCACTCCCTCGAATACCCTTTTTGCAAATATGTTTTCATCGCTCTCTCAAAAGCAAGCTCCGGATCCTCAGTTTCTTCTATCCTCTCGTAACCAACCTTGGCAAGCCACAGCTTGAAAGGCTCTGCTTTTGGAGAGGGAATGGATTGGATGAGGCGTAATACTGTTTCAGTATCAGCGACATCGGACATTCGCATCTTTCCATCAGGAGCCATCATTTTCAAACCGTTACATCTTGTAACGGTTTCACTCGACCCCTCATCCAAGAGCCTCTTCTTCAGCACTCGCCAGTATACTTGAGGATTCTCACTTTCGGTCAAAACTTGAATAACATCAACAACAGAGAAGTACCATATTTCTTTCTTTTCATCATAAAAACGCCGAACCCTTGTTTGATTAAATAAAACGATTGAATGTGATTTTCGCATACTCAGCCCTGATTGATACCCCCAGTATACCGCAAAAAACAAAACAACACCCAATGCGGCGGGCGTTGTTTTCCTTGGAGCGGGTAAACGGAATCGAACCGTCATCCTCAGCTTGGAAGTTTATCTGTCGGAGACAGGCCTGCCTGTCGGCAGACAGGGCTGATATAATAACCATTATACGATGAGATTGCTTTCATCAATAAACAGATATTTCTTGACTGAGCGGGTAAACGGAATCGAACCGTCATCCTCAGCTTGGAAGGCTGATATAATAACCATTATACGATACCCGCGAGACTCCCCCGACATCGGGGCGAGTATTTGTATTATACTGAAGCTTCGGGTTTCTTCGGGGAACGAAGTCCAGTGAAGGAGTCCATATGGATATCGCCTTCTGCGACCCCGAGACTCAGGACGACGCCCTTCATGGCATTGGAGAAATCCGGGGATCCGACGATATAATACTTCATCGCGAGAGGGTCGGCGATATACTTCGTGATCATTTCCTTGCAGATATATCCGCGTTCTTCGCCCACGCCACACACCGCATCCGTCTGAGTCAGCGTATTC
>JBATLQ010000109.1:0-9114 GCA_049289395.1 Candidatus Moraniibacteriota bacterium
ACACTGTTGATGGAAAAGTAATGAAGAAATTCGGCCCGGAAGACAATGATGCTCTTTCGCTTCTGAAAGATAAACTATATCTCCATGCTATTTCGGGCGATAAGAATGGATTCGCGATAACCAAGAGGCGGATTGCCGATGATATGAAGCTTCCGCTTGATATGGTGAGTACCTTTGATCGGATAGAATGGATCCGGGAGCGATTTGATCCAGAGGAGACTATTTATATGGGGGATGGAATATTTGATCCGCTTGTCTTCAAATATGTCGCATATAGCATTGCTCCAGCAAACGCCTTTTCTAAGACGAAGGCTCAGGCAGACTTTGTCACCGAGGCAAGAGGAGGAGAGGGCGCAGTTGCGGAAGCGTGCCTCCATATACTGGAAAAGTTTTTTGATGAATCATTCGACGTGCATTCACTTGACATCAAGGAAGGATCGGGCGCATGGAAGAAGTAAATAGTGAGCTGTATATCTTATGGAAAACTTCAATCCTATCGCTAGAAAGTATGCCTCTATAGATCTTTCTGGAAGGAAGGCGCTGAAAAACGAGCAGGTTAGGGAATTTCCAGGTTTTTCGGAAGATTTGCGAGATCGATTTTCTGCCGCACTTATTTTTGACAAGGATTCAGAGGCCCTTCTCAAGCAAAAGGTTGTCAGTAGAGTAAAAGAGATCGGGGGAAAATATGGAATAAAATTTCTCTTGGCTGGAGAAGATTACCCGCTGCATTCAACGGTTTTGGAGGGGAAGATCGAGATTCCAGCTGTAGCTGGGGATAAAAATAGCGAAGAAGATGATCGTATTTCCATCATAAGAGAAACCCAGAACGACACCGAGTTACAAGAAGAACTTTCAAAATTGGCTGGCATACACATTACCTATAAATATTTGCTTTTGGACAAGGGAAGCATCTTGCTGACAGGGATGGATATTCCTTCCGAGATGCTTGCAGCTCGGACAGCACTAAATAAAATTTATTCCAAGCATGATATAGCTGCCATCCCTCTTGAAAATATCCTCCATATAAGTATAGCCAGAATGGAAGAAATACCAAGAGAGGATCAGTCGGAAACATTTCAAGGATATAAGGAAGAAATGATAAAATTGCGCCATGAGATCTCATCAGACCCTTTGGATTTGAAAGTATCATATATTAGTTCAGATGAATCGTATCGTTTTTTGACAGGCAACAAGGCTGATAAGTAGTATTATTTTTTTATTGATATAGTCATATTTTATGGAATACATCATCAGGAACAAAAGTATCATTACGGGAAAGGAGAATCTGGAGCCGTTGTATGTTTTTAAGGATTTTCCGGTTTTTTTTGGTTGCGTCGATCATGGACCAGAAAAGGATATAAAGGCCGACATGAGTTGGGCAATATGTCCGGAGTCGGGGGTGATTCAGCTTGATAAGCTCATCCCGCTTGATATTCTCTATCAGGAACAGCATGTAGATGGTACCGGACCGACATGGGAACAGTATTACCATGATTTTGCTGATTATATAAAGAAACAGCCTTTGAGGGATATCCTTGAGATCGGGGGCGGCGCCGGGAAGCTCGCTGATATTTTCATCAGTATTACCGAAGGCACATCTTGGACTCTCGTTGAACCAAATCCGTTGCACCCTGGGAATAACCGGGTCAAAATTATGCGTGCTTTCTTTGGTGAGGACTTTAGATATGATGGAGTCGTGGACACAGTGGTATTTTCACAGGTAATGGAACATGCCTACGATCCGAATCAATTTGTGGAATCTATAGCAAAATTTTTAAAGCCTGGGCAAAAACTCATCTGCGCCTATCCGAATTTGAAATTGTGGCTTGAAAACAAATACACGAATGCAATTAATTTCGAACATACGATGTTTCTGACGGATTACTTTGTTGATTATCTTTTTATTAAGAATGGATTTGCTATAAAAGATAAGTATTTTTACAAGGACCACAGTGTGTTTTATGTTGTAGAAAAACTGGAGCAGCCGGAAGTTGCAACTTTTGAAAACCAATACATGGAGTATAAGAAAATATTTGATGATTTCATTTGGTATCACCGGGATATCGTGAAAAATTTGAATGAAAAAATATCCAGTTTTAATGGTGATGTTTATGTCTTTGGGGCTCACATTTTTGCGCAATATCTCTTTGCATTCGGACTAAACCAAGAAAAAATCGTTTCATTGCTTGATAATTCTGGTTTGAAAAAAGAAAAGCGTCTTTATGGAACAAGTCTTTTGGTGCATGGACCGGAGATTCTTAAGAACAAGGGAAGGGTTGGTGTGGTACTGAAAGTTGGAATTTATAGGGATGAGATATTTAAGCAATTGAAAGAAATTAATCCGGAGATTGTTATCTTTGAGTAGTGTTATGGTTACCGTGGTCTGTAATATCTTCATAAACTCGGATTTTAAATTCGAATTGTTTAAACAGACATTCCCGCGAGTGTATGGGGTTTCTGATAACTGGTTGATAAATATTCGAGGGAAATATAGCAGAGAGGTTTTGACATATATTCATGAGACCTTTGGGGATTCGGGTAAGAATTGTATTTTTTTCTCCGAATTATATAATAATAATTGGGCAAAAAGTACGAGAAAAATGCTAGAAAGCTCAAGATACGATTACATTTATGTATTTCTCGAGGATCACTTCCTCCTGAAGCCGATTGATCATTTCAAGGATGTTATCCAGGATATGATTGACTCGAAAATTGAATACTTTGCATATTCGTTTTTTGATATCGGTTTGAGTATGAAGAGTGCCGAGGGACTCGGTTCTGATTACTCGAGGCACTTCTATTCATTTCACCTATCCGAGGATAGATTGTGGTATCTCAAGAAAGCGAATAAAAATTTTTATCCTTATTCGTTGGCGAGCGTATGTACCAAAGAATACTTTAAGAAGATTTTAAGTGTCGAGAACAAATTTCTTGTTTGGGTGCCACTTTTCGTTCAGACGATCATGGATAATATTATCTTTTTTTACCCACGAAATAGGAAATTTTGGAGTATGATAAATAGATTATTTATTCCATGTGGGGTACGTTTTGGCATCTATACACCTGCTTCCCCGTTTAACTTAGAACGGTCACTTTTTGATATTGAGGAGAGGTTTCTTCCAATTCGGGTTGGTGGTTTGAAGGAAGAGCTATTTGCGAATTGGGATGATGATAATGGTCGAAGTAATTCTTCTCTCGTTAAACGCGGTTTGTATCCGATGACACTACAAGCAAGAGGAGATGCCAAAGGGTATTTCAAGATAGTAGAGAAGGAATGCTTTATTG
This sequence comes from Candidatus Moraniibacteriota bacterium, assembly GCA_049289395.1. Taxonomy (GTDB): domain Bacteria; phylum Patescibacteriota; class Minisyncoccia; order Moranbacterales; family UBA1568; genus CAYTED01. The sequence continues at coordinate 3,286 of JBATLQ010000109.1, forward strand.
AGAGGGGAGAGGTTGAAGAGGGACGATTTTGTCCTGAAATAGGAAGAGTCTCGGATATTCCGCTTAAAAGGCTGGTTGTTAAGAGCGGAAGAATGAGGGTATTTTCGGAGAAGGAATCATATGAAAGTAGAGAAGGGGAGGATTTACTTATTTATGCAAGCGTACCTCATCGTATCGAGGCACTTGAGGATGTCGTTTTTTTAGTAGAAGTCCTATGGAAGTGATATTAAGTATGAATAGACCACTCGTTTCAGTTGTGATGGCAAATTATAATAATGCCAGATTTTTGCCAGAGGCTATTGAGAGTGTTCTTGCACAGACATACAGAAACTTTGAATTTTTTATTGTGGATGATGGGTCGGGAGATAATTCGAATGAAATTATAAAAAAATATCAATCGAAAGATTCTAGGATTCGTCATATCCGAAATGAGAAAAATCTTGGGCAATCACAGACGAGGAATAAAGCCATAGAACAAGCGAACGGAGCATTTATAGCTATTGTTGATTCTGATGATATTTGTTTGCCGAGTCGTTTTGAAAAGCAGGTAAACTATATGGAGGCAAACCGAGATTTCGGAGTGATTGGGACTGCGTATATTATTATTAACAAAAATGGTGAACAATGTTCGAAAAAATTAGTGGATGATCCAGATGTGATGATTCGAAATGGAAGAGTCCTGGTGCATAATCCTACTTGTATGGTGAGAAGATATGTTTTTGAAAAATATGGAAATTTTAATTCGAGTTTTGACTATGCGGAAGATGCGGAGCTTTATTTTCGATGGTATGGACAAGGCGTTCGCTTTGCGAACATAGACCAATATCTCTATAAATATAGAATCCATGGGGGTAATGTTAGTACAAAGAAAATGATGAAACAGCTATGGCTTCTTCTGTCTATTAATTTACGAGCAATTTTTTATTTTAGAATAAAGTTTTCGTTGGAAGGGTATCGCTATGTCTTTGAGCAATTTTTTTATTTCATATATCTTTCGCTTGGGTTGGATAAAATTTATAGGCGAGGGAAATAATACCATGATGAAGAAGCTCTGTATTGTTAATTTTAATATGTACTGTTTGTTTGATCCAAACAGTGACGCGCCGATGGGTGGAGCTGAATTGGATATGTATATGGTGGTAAAAGGATTAGAAAGTGATTGTGATATTTCTGTTATTACTGGTGATTGGGGACAGAAAGAAGTTGAATTCTTTGGTGGAGTTCGCGTCATAAAGTCTTTTAAATTAGGCATTAAAGGACTACTTCAATTTTTAAGAAGCTTCATTTTATTTTGGCGGAGTCTTATTAGAGCTGATGCTGATATCTATCTTTCATCTGGTGCTGGGATAGAGGTTGGTGTGATAGCATTTTTTTGTAAATTAAAGAAGAGGCAATCCGTCTATCGCACGGCACATCTAATTGACTGTGATGGATCATATGTAAAAACAAATGGGTTATCCGGATTGATTTATGAGTATGGCTTAAAAAATGCATCAAAAATTGTTACTTCAGTGAGAGAACATGGGAGTATACTTATCGATCGATATCCTAATTTTATTGGAAAAATACAGCATATCAATCTTGGTATTTTCTCTTGTGATGCCCTGCTGGATAAAAAGTATGTTCTATGGGTGGCTCGTTGTGAGAAATGGAAAAGACCTGACTTTTTTTTGGAAATTGCTACTGTTTTAAATAAAGTACCATTTATCATGATTTGTCCAAGGCAAGAGAATGATGTGACATATTTTGAGGGAATAAAAAGAAAAGCTGAAAATTTGCCAAATGTAACTTTCGTTGAATTTGTTCCTTTTAAGGATATCCAGCCGTACTTTAATGGAGCCAAAGTTTTTATAAACACTTCAGATTTTGAAGGGTTTACATATACATTAGTCCAGAGCGGATTAGCTCGGACTCCAGTTGTATATCTTAGTGTAAATCCTGACGAGGTTATTACAAGGTATGATATGGGGTATGTTTCAGGCGGCAGTAAAGAGGATATGATTGAACAAATAAAAAAGCTTCTTCAGGATGAAAGAGATTGGAGTGGAAGATCGGAGAATATCTTTCGATATGTAAAAGAAAACCACGATATCAATATCGTGGGGGAGCAATGGAAAAAGCTTTTAGAGGGAATTTAGAGTCTATCTTTCTTGAGGAGAAATTCATTGCAACCGATACTTCTTGCTGGGTTGGTCTTTATACACTCAAAATTTTGATCTTTGAAATAAGAAATAATTTTTTCCTCTGATGCGTATTCATACGGATAGCCCCCAAGCCAATCCTTGATATCGGTCATGAAGCTCATTCCTCTGAGGGAGTGATAGTTTTTTATATAGGTGATTGGATTGATAAAGTTTATGGTGAGGCCGATGATATAATAGATTGTATATAGGGTCTCGATGATATGTTTTTCGACACTGCTACTTTTATTATAGATCTTTTTGATCATGAGCCAGAAGTTTGAAGTGCCCTCCATAAATCGCTGATTGTCATTGTAGAGAGCGATGTAGAGTCTCCCTTCGGGATTGACGAGAGTAGTAACATTCTGGAGTGCCTGATACATGCTGCCGGTATGATGGAGTACCCCCCAGGAATAAGTGATGTCGAAGGTTCCGAGCGAACTCATAAATCCTCGATCGAGCGCTGATCCCGTCTGTATCTGCCAGTGCTCTGGTCTTCTATTTTTTTCGTGAAGGTATTTCGCGCATGCGACAGAGGCGTCATCGATATCAATACTCATGACGCTTTTTGCTCCGAGTCTATATGCTGCCAATGAAAAAAGACCGCTGCCACAGCCAATATCGACGAATGTTTTTCCCGTAATATTTTCTTTTCCGCCAAGGAAATCAATAAGTGATTTCTCAGCTTCCTCAATTCTCTTATCAGTGAGGTTCTTGAGAAAATTTTGCCAATTCTTTCCAAAGCTGAAATGTTTTTGGTTTTTATAGCTTTTTTCGTAGAGTTCATTTTCCATAGATCAGAGTCAGACTATTTTATGATCTCCATTAGGGTATTTTCCCATTTTTTCGCTATTTCTTCAAGTGAAAAAGAGTTTTGGATGGCGATCTTAGCTTTTTGGGATAAAGATGCGCTCAGACTGGGATTTCCTTGTATTTGCTGAATTGTCTGAGAAAGAGCTTCGGAGTCTTGAGTTGGTATGAGTATCCCTGATATATTGTTTTCGATGAGGGATCGATTTTCTGGGATATCGGTGGTGATGACGGGGAGTCCTGATGCCATGGCTTCCATGATCGCATTACTCATGCCCTCGAAGAGAGTGGGGAGGACGAAGAGATTGGATATTTTGAGAAGTTGCGGGACATCGGTGCGTTGACCAAGGAGGAGAATATTTTCTTTGCTTTGGTAGTTTTCGATTTGATGGAGGAGGCTTTCTTTTTCGTTACCATCGCCGACGAGGAGAAGTTTTAATTCCCTCTTTAATTCTCCCCCTTGGAAAGGAGGGGAGGAAGAATGATGGAATTGTTCGAAGGCTTCGAGGAGATAGCGATGACCTTTGTTTATATGGAGATTGGCGACGCAGATGATGACGAAGTCGGAAGGAGCGATGCTGAGGGACTTCCGGAGATCAGGATTAGGGGTGATGGAGTCGAAATATTCGATGTCGATACCATTTGGAATGGTAGTGATTTTTTCAGACGATACGCCGATGCGTTTGACATAGAAATCTTTGACTGCCTCGGAATTAGCGAGATAGCGATTGACCAGTGGTCTGGTCACCCACTCGAGGATACGGGCGACGAGATATTTCGGGTGATTGTAGGTCGTGCGGAGAAAGGGGATGATGGGGATTTTTTTGAGATGAGATTCCTCGACAAGCTCGGAATGACAATGAGAGAGAAGAAGGCGGCCAATCATGTCGGCATGAAAGAGGTAAGTGATGATGATATCCGGAGACTCTTTGATGACTTTTTTTCGGAGCTGTATCCAAGGAATTGTTTTTACTGTAATTCCAGCGGTAGCGAATTTCGGAGCGAGTTCACCTGGTTCCTTGAGTGTGATAATGGTGTGCTCGAAGGCATTGAGCAAGGGGAGCATGCGCAGAAGCATGTTTTCACAGCCTCCGTTTCCGAGGGATTGAATGATGTGAATAATTTTTTTCTTCTCAGTCATATTTGTCATGTGGAGGTTTACCCCGTCAAATAAGATTTGAGCCTATTTTTTATAAACATCTTCCCATAGTAAGTTTTGAGGTATTTTTCCCGATGAGTGGCGTCAGCTCTATCGAGGCATGCTTCATAATAAATGAGTTTCAGTGGCCTTCTATCTTTTGTTGATTCAACAAGCCCTTTGGTATGTTGCTCAAATCTTAATTTCAAATCTTTCGTATACCCAGTGTATATTTTCTTGTCCTTGTCTGAGCGAAGAACATAGGTGTAGTACATAGCTTGGGAGATTTGAAATTATTTGACTGGGTGAATTATCTAGTGCCGATGCAGGTGATGCCGGCCTCGGGGTGTTCATATGCCCGGATATCTTTCAAAGAAACATCGGAAAACCATTGCTTTATTTCTTCGACGTAGTAGTAATTGCTCTTGGGTGTCGCGAGGACATCGAAAGCATCATTGAGCTTCATATTGAACGGGAAATTTGCGTAGTAGGCGAAGGGGAGTCTGTCGGCGAGAGATTTGAGTCCTATTTTTGCGAGGAGATTCCCGAAGAGGTTGATGAGATGGACGCCGAAGCCCGGGATATAGCAGAGCTTGAAGAGAATCGGCTTCGGAAGTTTCTTGAGGAGGCTTCGAAGTGGTTCGTAGAAATAAATGGCACGGGCATTGTCACGGCGATTGTAGACCCAGATAAGAAATTTCCCACCAGCTTTGAGTGTTTTCGGGAGTTTGAGAAATCCCTGCTTCGGACGCGGGAGGTGATGCAGGACGCCGATGGAATAGGAAATATCGAAAGTGTCGACAAATGGCATGTGATAGATGTCAGCTTGGATGATACAGACATTCGGGAGGTCCTTGGTCATCGTATAGGCAACTTCGACGGTCTCGCCGAGATCTGAACCGAAAGAGACTTCGGTACCGGAGAGAGCGGCCCACTTGGTAAATCGTCCGGATCCGCAACCGATGTCGAGAGTCTTTTTCCCTTTGAGGTCGGGTTCGTTTAAAAATGGAGAAAGGAAATGAAAGAAGTTATTCTTCTCGTAGGCATTTTCTTTGTAAATATATTTCCATTCATATGCAAAGCTTTCGGCGGTTCTCTTTTGGTGTTCCAAAAATGCATCGAGGTCGGGAATGGCATCGATGGCTTTTTGCCATTCATCTCTGATATAGATTGGAAATTTTTCCTTCCAGGTATTAAAGAAATCTTGATGTGACTGGAGAAGATTTTCTTTGAGTTCCTCCGTGAGGATCCTCGGGATACTGCTAATGATCGGATACCAGGAGGATGTAGTGGTGATGATGCCAGCCATGATATGAGCTCCCTGTTCTTCGAATATGGTGATGTCAAATAAGGAGTGGGTGACTGGATCGGAGAGATATTGCAGGTGGTTTCGTCGCATAGGGCATTTCAGGATTTGAATTACAAAAAAGAGTCTTTTCAGACCTTTTTCATTATATCACAGCGGTTTTAAAGGGGAAAATTTATGCATAGTTGACATTTAGTATTACTAAATGTAATCCGCCACTAGACAGTTGGCAAGAGACTGTTCAAGATATTATCCTACAAAAAATGAAAAAAAGAGATTGATTTTTATTGTTATTTTTGTGCTGATCACCGCAGCCCATCGCAGCAGGTTTTATTAAAGGGGCAAAAGTTTCTGATATAATACGAATACATAGAAATTATAGAAGAGTCATGGAA
>JBATLQ010000110.1:0-4606 GCA_049289395.1 Candidatus Moraniibacteriota bacterium
AATAAGCCGGATGTTCTTCGGCAACACATCCCGAAGTCCATAGCGCATGACCGTATTCGTATGGCCACCGCAAACTTCCATGATCCGTACTTCGGGCATACCACGAGCAATCACATCGATAGCATCAAGTAATTCATTTTTCATGACAATTGTTTCAATTCTCTTTCCATTTCTTCTTTCCGCGAATCAGCCAAAAGGCGATACGCTTCACGCGCTGCTTCTTCATCTATTGTTTGGATAGCAAATCCGACATGAACCAATACCCAATCACCGACTTCCGCATCATCAAGAAAGGACACATCCACCTGACGCTTTACCCCGTCAAAATCAACTCGAGCCTTTCTACCATCCAAAACTTCAATTTTCCCCGGTATCGCAAGACACATATATATTACATGATCATCATTAAACTATTTCGGTACGCTCCTATATTTCCGTTAACCTACGCTACCCGAAACATATACGAGCTTTGTGTATCTTAGCATACTCGCACGAATTCAGCAGTATCAATCTGCCCTTCGAATAATCAGCATCACTTTCTCATCGGGAAAGAGCTTCCCATGATAGCCGGTTTCATAATTTTGCATGGCATCAAAGAGAGTAGCTGAAGCATAGCGATACCCATTCCCCCTACGCGTCCCCGGGTCATTCACGATGAATTCATTGGCCACAGGATCGTAGCCACGGACGAGGATCGTGTGATAGAGTGGTCCCGGTGCGGTGAAATTCGGATTCTTCAATTTCTGTCCATTTGCCGGAACAATCACGATATCCCCTTCCGACAAGGCATTTTTCATATCATCGGTCGTGACATCTTCCACCAAAGAAATGTGCATTTCTGGAAAATACTTCTGTGCCAAAAGCAATATATCCGTGACGGACAAATCATACGAATCTTTCGGAAAATATTTTTCTTCTTCTTTGGTGAGGTTTTTAATTTCTGCCTCCGTTTCCTTTGGAGTTCCAAATTTCTTCCCCGCCAACCATTTTTCCGCCATAAGAAGAGTGGCTTCTTCACAGGCGTTCTGAAATATGAGGTCTTTCCAATTTCCCGTTGGCGCTTGGGAAATGAAGGGGGCCTCCTGAAGAACTTTTTCCACTATTATCACCTCTTGTTTTTCAATGCCGAGAGGAGTGGCACCCTCTCTCACAGATTCCGGCGCAAATACTGGAGATATAATTACATTCTCTACCTCCTTCACTGGGGCATCAGAAATGTGGAAGCCTTGCTTCCAAAAAAAGTAGAGGCCTCCGATACAAAGAAGAAATATGGTAACGATCCATTTTTTCATATTTTTTCAATAAGCGGACGCACCATTGAAACCAGCGGAACGACCGCTCTCAACATACCATATCCCAGACAAAAGAAAATCCCATCCTCGGTATCGGACGGGCTCGGAAATTTTTTCACAGATAATTCGTACTCACGGGAAACACGAACAAAAAGACAAAGCTCGCCTGAAGCGAAAGAAGTTTCTTCCAATATGAAATTCTGAATAGTTGCGTATTCATGCAAAAAAACAAACGCGCCTTTCAAATCGGGGCAGTATTATGCCGTCGCGAGATTACTCTTCACCTTTTCAATCATCTCCTGAATGGAAATGTTTGCTTTGACAACATACTCCAGCGCACCCAATTCTTTTGCTCGACGCATATCCTCCTCCTGACTCAAGTTGGAAAAGACGATAACCGGCACATCCCGCAGAGTCGGATCCGCCTTCAGTTCTTTCAATACTTCGAAACCATCCTTTCCTGGCATGACGAGATCGGTGAGAATAAGCGCCGGCTTCTCTTTCCTCGCTACCGCCAATCCGGCATCTGCATTCAATGCCACTTCCGCTCGGATGCCCTCCTTTGCCAGCTTCATTTTGTAGATATTGAAATAGAAAGGGTCGTCTTCTATGACCAAAACAAGTTTTCCCTCTCCCATATAATAACAATTTAAACTGATTATGTGTGTTCCTCCGCAGAATCGAGTGGAAACTCTACCAGAAATGTCGTCCCGATATTCTCCTCACTTTTAAAGGATATTTTCGCTCCACTTTCTTCCAAATATGATTTTACCACGGAAAGACCCAGCCCACTACCCTCTGTTTCCTTCAAAACCGCATTCGCAGAACGGAAAAATTTGGAAAATATTTTCGCGGTATCCTCCTTCGGAATGCCGATACCCGTATCCGCGACTGTAAGGAGAATGGCACTCGCATCTATCTTCACTGTCAAAGTCAGGATTCCTCGTTTTTTATTATACTTAATCCCATTCGAGACCAAATTCTCCAGTGCTTCATACAGGTGTTTCGCAGGCATGAGGAGGAGCGGGAGAGGTTCCTTCGGTAATGTGAGTATTATTTTTACCGATCGCTTCCTCGCCTCAGACTGCATGGTATGGATAATTTCCTGGAGCAGAGTGGCGATATCGACGAGTTGCTTCTCTTCTCGCCCCTTCTCCGAATCGATGCGCGAGACATCGAGGAGATCGTTCACGAGGAGCACCATGCGCACATTGTTATCATAGATCTGCCGTACAATTTCTTTCGCCGCCTTCGGAAGTTTGCCGAAATCGCCATTGATGAGGAGCTCGGCGCTCCAACGCATGCTCCCGAGTGGGGTGCGGAGCTGATGCGCCGCGGTCGACAAGAAATTATTTTTCATCTGATCCAATTCGCGAAGCTGGGTCACATCGCGAAAAACGACAATCGCACCGATAATATCATTCTTCGTATCCCGAATGAGCGAACAAGTACCAGCCACTGGAATTTTCGCCATCGTATGCTGAACGGAGGCTGTATTCAAGGGAAAGGAAATGGTTTTTTTGCTCTCAAGAGATTGCTCGACGAGGGGTATCATCACTGACTGATAGGGCATTGCCTGTACGAAGGAAAATGCCTCAGATACTTTCCTCCCTTCTGCGTTCGAAAGGGGATCCCTCGACATACGCTGAGCAGTTTCATTAATGAAAATAATATTCCCCGCGATATCGGTTGCGAAAACGCCCTCACCGATTGATTTGAGAAAGCGGAGAATGCTTTCTGCGCGATCTTTCTGCTCTTCGATGTGAGTATTGGCAACTTCCAACTCATCCGCATGTCGTATAATTTTCCGTTGTGTCTCCCGATCCTCCGTAATATCCCGCTCAATACCGACGAAGAACTTCACCTCCCCCGCTGCATCGAGAATCGATGAGACACGGATGCTTGCGAGATATAACTTCCCACCCTTTCGCTTATTCGTGACTTCCCCAGCATACCCCTGCTTTTCAACTTTAATCGTCTGCCAGAATGTCTCATAGAACGACCTCGACATCTGCTTCCCCCACAGAGATGGCTTCAATCCAATCATCTCCTCCTTGGTATATCCGGTGAGGACTTCCGCAGCATGGTTGGCGTGCAAGATGACACCATCCGCATCAGTGATGATCATATGGTCGAAACTCGCGTCCACTGCCTGCTGGAACTTCTGCAATTCCGTAGTCTGTCTCTGCAGAGTTTTCTCCGACTCAATACTATCCTCCAGGATATTCGAAACGGCCTTCCGGGTATCTTCGAGGAATCGATTGCGCTCACGCATCACCCTCAACATATTATTAACATCTCCTGCTAATATGGAAAATTCATCCGATCCGGTCAAAGAAATTTGCTGTGAGGAGTTCTCCGCATCGCGGACTTCTCCTACCTGACGACTGAGAGAAAGGACCTTGCGAAGCACCAACCAATGAATCAGAGCGGAGAGGATGATAATGAACACAAACCCCGCCATGATAATGATTCTCGTAAAAAGAGCGATATTCTCTCGTCCCGTCATATAGATATCCCGGTTCATCCGTACGCGGAGGATGACAACCGGCGATCCGGCCTCATCCCTGATCAAGGTATACCCGAAAACTTTTTCTCCATCTCCGGAATATGCGATCAAAAACGGATTCTCAGCCGTAAGCCGAGCGCGCGCCTCCAAAAATCCGCTATCGAGCAATCCGGCGGCATAAAAGACATACTCCGTCGTCACATGCGTGACACGCGAAATATCTGCAACTATATGTTCATCGAAAAAGTGCCCAAAAACAATAAAGCCATTCGCCTCGGCGGTGCCATCGCTCGAAGTGACTGGACGGATGGTCGTCACAATAACGCCATCAGAAGTCTCGATAATCTCCGCATGAGCCGTCCCAGAACTCGTGTCTACTTCGCCTGCCGCTATATCCTCACTCAGATGTCGCGAGAAACTCTCTGGAAATGCCTCCTCTTGTCCATCATGCACATACTTCTGAAAAATGATATGCCCAGATATGTCGGTCAGAACAATCATATCAACATGAAGGAGTCCGAATGCCTCATTCTGAAGATTCGACTGGATATATTCATTATTCCGATCCGTGATGAAGGTATAAGTATCATCCCACTGCGCCCAATCACCGAGTTTTGCGGCCTGATCATCCACCCTGGTTTGAAGCGCATCCTCCACCCGATTGGTATTTATCTTCACCTCCCTCTGCTCCAGCGCTAAAAAATCACTCTCAATGCTCCGTGTGAGCAATTGATTGATAAGGAAAAAAGCAACGATGAGCACCATGCTGGTACTCAGAAAAACTTTGAGGCGAAGACCCATATTG
>JBATLQ010000111.1:0-9891 GCA_049289395.1 Candidatus Moraniibacteriota bacterium
TTATCCGGCGTCGCCTCACTGGTCGATCCACTATCCTGGAGGCCCCAATACACCAGCCCTCCGATCAATGCCAAGATGACAGCAACAAAACCAATGATAGTATTCTTCATAGCCAATAATCCGGATCAAATCAATTACCCTCCCAGTATAGCACTTTTCTCTCTGCGTATCGAGCGCCAGAGGTATCCAGCAAAGAACATACACAAAACACTCAAGAGCTGCCCCTCCGTGAACAACCCAAACATAAGGTTCGCTCCGAAATCCGGCGCCCGAAAAAACTCTATGAAAAAACGAAACAGTCCGTACAAAAAAAGAAAGGAGGTACTCACCATGCCTGGCCTCATCGTCGTCTTCCGAATACGCCACAGTATGAGAAATAAGAGAATGCCTTCGAAGAATGCTTCATACAATTGGCTCGGATGGCGGAGTACCTCGCCACCAAGCGGAAAATACATGCCCCAAGGAACCACCGTCACCCTCCCAAAGAGTTCTCCATTCAGAAAATTCCCGATACGCCCGAAAAACAGCGCAATGGGTGCGACGAGTGCGAAATAATCCGCTCGCCTGAAAAAGAGCTCCATCGACCGTGATGAAGAAAACCACAATACCATAAGAACACCAATAACTCCCCCGAAAAAACTCATCCCGAAAAGACCAGTGAAAACACCGTTTTCGAAAGGAGAAAAGAGATTCATCGGGTTCTGCCAGAAATACTGAGGCGCGTAGAGGAGTGCATACCCGAGACGCCCTCCGACCAGTGCCCCGAAGAAAATCCACCCCACAGAGCCGAGGAGCGATTCGCGAAAGGACTCTGTCACCCCATCTCGCTTCAAGAGACGAGAGAGAACGAACCAGACAAAGAAAAATCCTACGATCCAGAAGAGGCTATAAAAACGAAACGAAAAACTACCGATAGCAAAAGCAATCGGACTCAAGTGTTCCGGGAGAGATTGCCAAGCGGACATCATACGGGAGCGTATCTCAAAAAATAACCGCGAGAAGAAAAAAGTAGCCCGCTTGCCAGTCAAAATCCTAAAATTTCGGCTGCAAACCGCTCAAGTCTCGTCAAAATACCTCGGTATTCCCCCTCGACTTTTACGGTTTTCGCTCGAAATTTTAGGATTTATGGCTCGGCATTATTTTTAAGATACGCTCTCTTCTTCTTTCCGATATTCACGGGTCGGATCATTGTACGAATCCAATTGCTTGCGAAATTCGATAGCATAGATATCCCACAATGCCGTGAAGAGCGACATCACAATCGGCCCGAGGATAAACCCCGAAAGCCCGAAGAAAGACAGCCCACCGAGCGTCGCGAAAAATACGACGAGCGGATGCATCTGCGTATCCTGTCCAACGAGTTTCGGTTTCAATATATTGTCGATGAGAGAGATGATGCCGAACCCGACACCGAGGACGAGCGCGCCCTGCCAAAAATCCCCCAAGAGAAGCAGGACAACCCCTATCGGAAACCAGACCGCTGCCGTTCCAATCATCGGGATAATGGAGAACAGAAACATGAGCGTTGCCCAGACAATGGGCGAGGGTATGCCGACCGCCACGAACAATATGCCACCGATAACACTCTGCAGTGCACCGATGACGATAGTCCCCTTCATCGTCGCCCTGGTCATCGACACGAATTTCTGAACGAGGAGCTCATCATGCTCATCACGGAGGGGTGATATCTTCTTCAGGTATCGGAGTCCTTGTTCACCATCAATAAAGAAATAATAGAGCGTGAAAAACAAGATGAATATCCAAAAAACGAACTGACTCACCTGGCGATAGGCTGCCTGAAAAATATCCAAAAAATTCCCGCTCCACGCCCGGATACCCCGAAACACCGCCTCCTCCGAAAGAATATCTCCCGCTCCCCGTTCTACAAACGGAATACTCTGCAGAGAAGTGAATACGCGGGAAACCACTTGATTCAGTGTCTTCTCTTGACCGAAAGACTGGTACAAACTATTCGCTTCATTCGCTACCGCCGTGATCACGAGGAAGAGTGGCGTCACAATAACGAAAATAATGAGGAGGCAAGAAAGCAAGGACGCGAGAGCTGGTCGATTACCTGTCTTCTCCAGTATCCATCGATGCGGACCCTGAAAGAGGGCAGCGAGAATAGCAGCGGCGATGATAGCAGTGACAAATGGCTGAAACAGAAAAAATACCACTGCTCCCACCGCGACCATCAAAGCGAAGAAAAAATAGATATTGAGATGCTGGAGATACATAGGCGAGAGATGAGAGGTTAGAGGTGAGATATAAACAATCGAATCAGCGGTCGCACCGCTCCAAAAGCGGAACGACCGATGATTCTACTCTCCTCATATTATGAACCTATCGACAAACAAAAACAACCCCGCGATATCCGGGGTTGTTTCAGTAACGAAAGAAAACCTTATTTCTTCTCTGCTTTCTTTTCCACTACTGGTGCCACTGGAGTGGTTCCTGCCGGCTCTTTCACGACACCTTCCACCTTGGTCACATCGGCTTCTACCTTGGTATTCAGCGTCTCCATCTCAGCCTCGGTTCTCGGTGGGATGACCGAAGCAATCACCATATTCGGATCCGCATCGATCTTCACCTTCGCAGATACCTTGATATCAGCAACCGTGATGTGATCCTCAAATGTCCGGAGTGTGCTGAGATCTACCTCCAACGCATGTGGCAAATCAGCTGGCAAAGTCTTCACCGGCAATTCTTCGATTGATTTCATGAGCATGCCCCCCATCTCGCGGACAGCCGGGGATTCATTGATGAAGACGATCGGCACATGTGTCTCGATCTCTTCGTCCATACGCACCTGGAAAAAATCAATATGGATGAAACGATTGCGGAGCGGACTCACCTGCACGGCATGGATGAGCACATTCACGGGTTTCTCTGCGCCGATCACGAGTTCCACGATCGTATTCTCGCCTGCCTGTTTATACGCCTTCGCGAATTCGAGGTAGGTCAAAGCGACATTCCGTGGTGCGATCTTGCGCCCGTAGATGACCGCCGGCACCATATCATCCTTCCGAAGTTGATCCAATCCCTTGCCGACCTCCGCACGAAGCACGGCATTTAATTTCATATATTCCGACATAATTCTTTCATGACAACATGTTATCTGTTACTTGAGCAACGCCTCTACACCCCGATGTTCCTTTAGAAACCGATGCATCTCGATGGCATTATCAGCCGTCACCGGATCACTCCCAAATATCCGCTTCGCTTCACTCCGATCGACATCCGTGAGGACACCGAAACTCGCCACTCCCATCGGACCCACAGACACGAAAATAAATGTCGAGGACTGGCAGTCTTTACAGGTCAGATGAAATACCGTCCGATCCCGCTCTTCTTCCAGGAGAAGCATCTCTTTCGGCTCATACTGCCGGTCACAGAGCGGACAGTGAATGAGTGGCTTCACATTTTCAAATGCGGCTTTCATAAGTCATGAGATTTGAGAGGGGTACTTATTCCAAACCAAACGAAAAGAACAAACCGATAGTACCACGGAAAATCACTCCGGTCAACCTTTGACCATTTCTCCGTTTTTCGCTAGAATACAGGGCTGAATATATGCTATCATACCCTCATATACACTCCTTCCTATGGATCGATTTCCTCTCACCGAAAAACTGACCCTCCATGCCAAACACGCCTTCTCCGAGGCTCGCGATATCGCTTTCTACTCGCATTGTACTCATATCGAACCGAAGCATGTCCTCCTCGCCCTCTTGCTCGAACAGGGAAGTCTCGGCAAGGTGCTCCTCGAAAATATCGGCTTCAAACAAGAGCCCCTCGGAAAAATTACCCTCGCCACGAAGAAAATCAAGAAATCAAATATGAAGACGAAGGAGAAGTCCCTGCTCGATTTCTCTCCCGCTCTCAAAAAAATATTTACACGGTCATTCGCCATCGCGGCAGAGTTCCACTCACCCTATGTCGGCACCGAACACCTCGTCGCCGCCCTCACCGAATCCGATGACACCGATATCGAATCCCTCTTCAACGATTTCGCCCTCGAACGGGAGAAGTCGCTCGATACCATACACGCGCACCTCAACTACGATCATGTGCCACCCCTCTCGAAGATGTTCAACCTGCCAGAAATCAGCCTCACACGGAAGAAGAGCGGTCATCAGACAGAAACCCCGTTCCTCGATCAATACACCATCGACCTCGGCAAGGATACTCCCACTGAACCATTCATCGGTCGCGCGCATGAGCTCGAACGACTCATCCATATCCTCTTGCGCAAACAAAAAAACAATCCTCTCCTCCTCGGCGATCCAGGTGTCGGCAAGACCGCCCTCGTCACCGCACTCGCGAAGAAAATCAGCGAGGGCACGGCGGGCAATTTCCTCGCGGAGAAACGCATCCTCGCACTTGACCTCGCACTCGTCGTCGCCGGAACCAGTTTCCGGGGAGAATTCGAAGCACGCCTGAAGGAAATCATCCGAGAGGTGAAGCAAACGCCGAGCGTCATCCTCTTCATCGATGAGATCCACACCCTCGTCGGCGCCGGCAATACTTCCGGCGGACTCGACGCTGCCAATATATTGAAACCCGCGCTCGCCCGTGGCGACATCCGACTCATCGGTGCGACCACCTTCGCCGAATACAAACGACACATCGAAAAGGATCCCGCGCTCGAACGACGATTCCAATCCATCCTCGTCCGCGAACCATCACGGGATGAGACGCTCGCCATCCTCCTCCAATCCAAACACGCCTTCGAAACATTCCATGAAGTCACGCTCCCGGATACGGTCATCGCCCTCGCGCTCGATACATCCATCCGACATATCCATGATCGATTCCTCCCGGACAAAGCCTTCGACCTCATCGATGAAGCCGCCTCCGCGGTGAAGCACCGAAGTGAAGAAACACTCGTTCCCGACAAACACCTCTCCGTACTCCGCAAACGACTCGAGGGTCTCATCAGAGAAAAAAATGAGGCACTCGAAGAAGAGTCGTATGATACCGCGAGCAAACTCTATCACGAAGAAAAGCAAACCGCCGGAGCAATCGCCATCCTGGAAAACAAAGACCTCTCCCCGAAGAAGAAAGTTCGCGCGCTCGTCACCGAAACGGATATGCTCCGCGCCCTCTCGCGCTCGACCGGCATCCCCGAAAGCAAACTCTCCCTCGAACACCAGCATGGTTCCATGGCACGCATCGCGACCGCCCTCTCGGAATCCGTCATCGGGCAGAGGGAAGCGACCGACACCATCGCAAGGGCCCTCATCCGTTCTGCCGCGGGTATCCGCGATACCGATCGGCCTATCGCATCTTTTCTCTTCCTCGGTCCATCCGGCGTAGGGAAGACCCTCCTCGCCAAGACCATCGCGTCGCAATTTTTCGGGAGCGACCGCGCCTTCATCCGTCTCGACATGAGCGAATTCGGCGAACGACACAGTGTCGCACAGATGATCGGTTCCCCCGCCGGCTATGTCGGTTATGGCGAAGGAGGCAAACTCACGGAGAAAATCCGTCGCGAACCGCATTCCGTCGTCCTCTTCGACGAAATCGAGAAAGCGCACCCCGACACCGCGAATATCCTCCTCCAGATCCTCGAGGACGGATTCCTCACCGATGCCGAAGGACGCAAGGCCGATTTCCGTCATGCGATGATTATCCTCACTTCCAATATCGGTACGCATGCCTTCACCGAGAGTGCGAAGATCGGTTTCGACCAACACCTCTCCGGAGATTTCGAGCATCGTTTTCAGAGCGTGAAAAAAAGCGTCCTCGAAGAATTGCGCCGAACGCTCCGTCCCGAACTCCTCTCCCGCCTCGGCGAGACGCTCGTCTTCCGACCACTCGGGAAGGACGCTATCGAAGCTATCGTGAAACAAGAACTCGAAAAATTACAAATTCGTTTGAAGAAAAAAGGTATCCTCCTCGCCTATCCGAAAACGATATGCACATTCATCAGCGAGACGGGATTTCTCCCAGCCGAAGGCGCACGGCCGATCAGGCGGAAAATCGAACACGAGATCGAGCAACCTATCGCAGAGTTCCTCCTCACGCATCCGAAGAAACAGAAAATCGCCCTCGCGATCAAGGACAAAAAGATTTTCGTAAAATAATTTTCACTCTATTGACCCATAAAACACACTCCATTACACTGAAGCCAGTGTAATCATTTTATGTACTCAAAAAGTATGGAAACGGAACAACTGTTGGCGCAAGTAGAAACATTCATCGGACCATGCGATTTGCCCGATACGGAGAAGGAGATTTTTCGTCAAATTATTTCCATGGCACCAGCCCCGGCGCTGGAATCGATCATCGAAATTTTTTCCGAGAATCCCCTGGTGATCAGCCTGTTCATCCAAAATGTCACAAAGAAACACGCGGCACAAGGAGACCTCATCAAAATGAAAGAACTCATCGACGAAGACGACCGCATATTCGATGCCTTGCTCACAAATATAAAACAATAACCATATGAATTTCGATACGCCACCAAAAATAAATCAAGAAACAGCGGTGATACCACCGGCACCAGTTGAGCAGATTCCATCAGACGAACCAGCGAACCCGGAAAGTGAGGCGCGTGCCATGACAGCAGAAATGTTGGCGATCGCGCAAAGCAATCGGGAAACGCGTGTCGAAGAATTGGGATTCACTCTGGATTCCCTCAAAAAACAATACCCCGGTGCTTTCAAATTTTTGAGAATAGCGGGAGCGGTAGTGGCGCTCCTCATGGCATCCGAAGCCGCACACGCCGGAGGACCGGTTGTGCGTGGACCAGTCGTACGCGACGCGGTCATTCATGCGGCAAAACCTATAAATTATGGTATTTCCAATGCACCAGTCATTCGCGATGCCGCTCCTGTGAGTCATGGAAAAATTTACGCGCCAGGGGAGAAAAGGATGCCTTCTATTGTCACCACCAACCAAGCGACTCCTTCCAACTTCAAGGAAACTCCACCATCCACCAATGCCTCGACATCAAAAGCGGCAGGGGATATTTATAAGGATTCAAACGGAAATGTCAGTGGCAATGTCCGTGGAGGAATCGACCTCACTCGAGGCTAATTACTTTGAACAATTAAGTAATTATCACTCGAAAGGATTATAATTGGAAAATGAAAATATTTTTTCAATCTTTCTTTGACTTCCTTTTCCCACTCTCCTGCCTTTCTTGCGGAAGAGAAGGCTCGCTCCTCTGTGATCGTTGTACGAGAAATCTTCCGAGGAAAATCGACCTGCACTGCCCACACTGCCAAAAAGCTATAACGCCGAATGGCGCGCTCTGTCATGCCTGCAGAGGAGAAACTCCACTCGATGGCGTCTTCGCCGCGAGTCCCTTTCGCGACAAGCTTATCTCGGATATCATCCACACCTACAAATATCATTTCGCACAGAACCTCGCGCTCCCACTCGGCACATTTCTCACGGAATCATTGCAACGGACACCCCTCCCCATCCCGGACATCATCCTTCCCGTCCCACTTCACCACTGGAGGGAACAGTGGCGCGGATTCAATCAGTCAGAGCACCTCGCCCGTATCGTCGCGGACACTATCGCCCCCGGTATCCCACTCATGCCGATAAGTAATCCCCTCATCCGAAAGCATTTCACCCTCCCGCAATCACGACAGAAAAACAAACAAGCGCGGAAAGAAAATCTCGCCAATGCCTTCGCCATCACTCCCGATACTCCGACACATTTCTTCCAAGGGAAACGCATCTGGCTCGTCGATGATGTCGCGACGACCGGCTCGACCCTCGTCGCCTGCGCTACTCTCCTCAAACGCCACGGCGCAACCGAAGTCTACGGCATCACCCTCGCGAGTTAGGTATGGAGCGAGTTACATACTCAGGTATGTAATTGCATCAAAAAGATACCTCTCCGCTTTTCTGATTCTTGAGTGATACATTTTTTCATAAAACTATTTTTCAATATCCGCCACAATCTCATCAATCGCTGTGCGTTTTGATTTGATGGTTTTATCCTTCACCCTTTTTTCTATCTTTTTCTGCGCGGTCTTGATCGTCTCTAAATACTCCTTTTCGACCTCGCTCAAGGTTTTCGCTTGATATTTTTTGTATTCTGCTTCAGCCTTCTCTACTGCTTTCTCACGGCTTACTTTCCCGGCATCAAGCAGAATCTGTTCACCAGTAGCCGTCAGGATAGTATCGAGATGCTTCACCCAATCCTTCATTTTCATCGGAATTTCACGCTCGGCTTGGCGTTCGGCAAAATCAAGATATCCAGAAACGATCTGTCCGAGCGCGCGCAGTTCTTTTTCATTCAAGTAGTTTTTGGCAATGACGGCATCCGCGAGGTGAGGGCGTGCGCCATAGAATGTGGTAAGTCCCATGAATTCTTTTTCCGCGTCAGCACGATTATAAATAACTTCTGCAGCGGTTTGCCCGTGTACCGCGTAATGCACTTTATTCTGCACTTTTTTAAAAAACTCCACCGAAGTATTGGCACTTGAATCATAATCGATGCTGGTGGCATAAATGTCGAGAATCTGACGATAAAAAATCTTTTCACTAGAACGGATGTCGCGAATACGAGCGAGGAGCTCCTTCCAATAGCCACCACCTCCTAGATTTTTTAATCGTTCATCGTCCATGGCAAAACCCTTGATAATGTATTCTCGGAGCCGTGCTGTTGCCCATTGGCGAAAACGGGTAGCAATTGTTGATTTCACTCTATATCCGAGTGATAGAATGAGATCGAGATTGTAATACTCAATATCCCGAGAAACATCTCTACCGCCCTCCCTTTGAACTGTTCGGAAATTCCGAACAGTTGATTCCGGAGTTAATTCTTTCTCTGTAAAGATATTTTTAATATGCTCGCTTATATTGGCTTTGCTAGATTGAAAAAGCTCAACCAATTGCGCCTGCGAAAGCCAAACAGTCTCACCCTCAAACCGAACCTCTATGCGAGACTCCCCATCATTGCCTTCGTAAATAATTATTTGGTTTTGGATTGTTTTTTTCATAATCGTATTATTTATGGATGAGTGAAAACAAGTTGACCACCCTGTTTATATCGCAATAATTGAATTCAAAAAAATATTTTTCTATTATTATTGGTGTCCTTTATTATTTTTTAATCTCAGTTTGTGAAATAGAAGCATTTAAAACTTTCCAAATTTCAACCATAGCCAAAGTATCAAGATGACAATAATCCTTAAGTGCTTGGATTTTTATATTTTTTTCCTCTTCGGAATATTCCCCAGACATGATGCGGTTCCATGTATCTGATGCAGTACCACCCTCTTGGATATGCATATCCTTATATGAAAGATGAGGAACAAGCGCCGGCAAAACATATTTTATTGAAGCACTTCCTTTAAATTTTGGATGATCATACATCGTTGTACTTCCGGAAAATGGAATCATCAAATCAATAACTCGATTATTAACATTCTGCATAAAATCCTTATATTCAGACAAGCGCTCTCCAAGTTGCTTATTGATACCTTGTTCAAATTTCTGATTCCACACAATAACACTGCCTTTTTCTGGAAGATGTTTTTTTAATGCTTCAGCAAAAGATTCATCGGGGCATTCATTGTCTGAATAAATAAAATCGTAATGGATAGATTCGCTATCTGGAGATTCAATTACATGAAGCGAAAACTGAAACGGAATTTGCTGATAAGGGCTGTATTTATTATATCTTGGTATTGCTGAGGGATACGTTTCATAATCAAGAAAAGCTAGTGGATATTTCATTGTTCCTAGGAATTCTGAAATGCCATTCTTATCAATATATTCCTTGCCAGATTTGGCTGTTTCCACCTGCCTTTTCTGATTATCCGAAAGCGGAAAATCATCCGGTACATCGTGAATATTGAAAATATGACTATCGACTAGCTCAGCCAATTTTGTCTTATGAATTCTTGCGATTGCATGGAC
>JBATLQ010000112.1:0-2783 GCA_049289395.1 Candidatus Moraniibacteriota bacterium
CCATGATGCAACACTCACCCCGCTCTTCCAACTCTCCTCACTCATCATTCCCGCCTTTGCCGCCGCATCATTTTATTTCTATTATTTCACCGGACTCCATTTCTTCCGCCTCCAAGCCTTCCTGAAGACCATGCGCTCCCTCGGACGAATCCTGTTCATCGTCGGCCTCGCTTTCTTCTTCGGTGTCCCCGGTGCCATATCGGGATATATCGTGGCGCCACTCTTCGTCTTTGCTATCGCACTCCTCTGCGACATCGTCATCACCCATCGCTACTTCCCCCATGTCAAACAAACAAAGGGCAATGTCATCGATTTCTCCGGCAAAACCATACTCGCCTATGCCTGGCCACTCACACTCTTCCTTCTCTTCTACGAATTCATCCTGACCCTCGATCTCTATTTCGTGAAGAGTCTCCTCCAGAGTGATACCCTCACCGGTATCTACAATGCCGCGATCACCGTCGGACGAATACCCTACTATCTCTTCTATGCACTCACGATCATCCTCCTACCCGCGATTTCCAAAAGTACCGCCGAACGCAATACCGAAGAAACAGAAAGTCTCGTCAATAAATCCCTCCGGCTCATGACGCTCATTCTCTTCCCTCTCGTCACCCTCATCATCATCTATTCCACGCAAATCCTCCGTATTTTTTATGGTGCCAAATACCTGGAAGCAAGTGCTCCGATGAATGTCTACACGATCGGGGTCGGCTTCCTCACGGTGTTCTATGTCCTCGCCTTCGCCTTAAACGGAGCGAATCTCGTGAAGATCCCGATGAAACTCGCGTTCTTCGGGTTCCTCGGAATGATACTCCTCAACTTCCTCCTCATTCCACAGTGGCAGCTCGTCGGCGCGGCACTCTCGACCACGATCGTCTCTCTCCTCCTCATGATCGCGATACTCATCTATACGAAAAAGCACTTCAATGTTCACATCCCACTTCGCACCTTTTTCTTCTCCATCCTCACATCGTGCATCATCACTTTCATCGCGAGATACTGTCCAGATGGGTCATGGGAATTTATTTTCTCCGGCACAGCCCTCTTCATCATATACTTCATACTCCTGAAAATCATGGGCGAACTCGAAGCTTCCGATTGGGAGCCTTTCACCAAAATTTTTGCGAAAAAATGACCCCTTGACGCAATTTTGAAAAATAGGTATTCTACTCGCAATTGTTCTTTTTCATAATGTTTTGGTCGCGGAATCAGAGACTTTCATGTTCCGGATCAGCAGAGTGAATGGGGGAAAAATGTTCTCCTCAATCTGCTGATTCGGATCCGCCGGTCAGCTCACCCAAGGAGACTCACCATGAAACTGAAACTGCTACTCTTTGCTGCTACCAGTCTGGCAATCGCCGCCTCCGCGCCAACCTTCGCCGCCGGCACATCCAGTCCTCCGCTCGACGCCAAGTCCGCCGCGGCGCCTCTGACCATGGCCACAACCTACGCCGAAGCCACGGTCGCCACTGATCAGGTCAAGCCAATGGTAATTGCCACCGTCAAGGGCGAAACCCGCTTCGACACCATCGCCAATGTCATTTCCGACGGCCCGGTGGCGTTGCGCGGTGGCAAGAATCTGGCGAACAGTTCTGCCCAACACAGCGGTGAATCTGGCAGCTACAGCGTGAGGCCAACTCTGGCGGCCGGCCCCGGCTCCAGTACCGCGGCGCCCGCTATCGGCTATGGCCCCGTCGACCTGGCCAAGCTGACCAAGCCCGAACGCTCGGCAGCGACCTCCATCGTCTAGGGGATCAGCGAACACTCCCGAAGCAATACGCCCCAAGAAGCTCTCCCCTGAAAACTCAGGACACTTCTTGGGCGTTTTTTTATTCCCGAGCGAGTAAGCAAAGAGCACCTTCTACATCCCAAAAAAATATTCTTTAATCCGCGACCGCTTTTTATAGGATACATCTAAAAATATACTCCGCGGATTCCAAAACAGGCCGAGGTATAGATACTCAAATTCAAAAGCGACTATTCCACCTTACGAACCAGCTCCAAAATACTCACATTTCCGAAAGTGGCACCCTGCGTCGTCCCAAATCCATCTACCATTTCCGGGAGCGGATTTTTTGGCGATACTTTTTTCAGAATATAAAAGAATGGGGCGCCCGCGCTCACTGATTTTGCCTGATGCACCTTACCCAAGATCACGCCCTCTTGTTTCGCGAAATACTCGAGCGGCTTCCCATACCGCGAAAGGTATGCGCTCTTCCCAGCAAGAAAGACCTGTCGTGAGCTGGCTGACTGCCCGAGGATGTAGCGACTCATCACCTCCACTTCACCATAAACCGCCACATTATCCGTACTCGCCCGTCCCTCCCGATACGCAGAAACGGCGTCTGTGATTGTCCACAAGTTCAGTCCAACAAACAGAAGAATAACACCCGAAACCCCCCGAGAAGAAAAGATCCGTGGCATATTTTTTTGAAAAAATCGTATCCAGAAACCAAGAAGAAGAAATGGCATGAATTCAACGACAATGAAATATCGTATCGAAATGCCCGAGGCAACCGAAAGAAGCGTCGCGAAAATAATGAGCGCATACGCCCCTGTCACCGCCATAGCTCGCTTTCGCTTCAGATTGGTTTCCTCCCGAAGAGAAGAGAAAAAAAGTATCCATCCTCCCAAAGTAAATACCGCGCCAAACACTCCGACCGCGATCCTCCCTAAAGTGAAAACGAATCCCTTCTTGCGAATCCGACTCTCCAATCCCGGGAGATCACACTTATCGCCACTCCCGAGCGAGGAGAGCATATAGGTATACCCCTGTATAT
>JBATLQ010000113.1:0-1623 GCA_049289395.1 Candidatus Moraniibacteriota bacterium
GAGTTAGAAGATACATACTTATTGTGGTTACCATAACAGTTATCCCAAGCATAGTTATGGCTTACAATATTGTTACAAGAAGTTTGGTTGATAAAAAAATTCAGCAGTTTGTTAATAACGAGCTTGCTTTTGATAATACACAGCTTATAAGCAAAAACCTTAAGACGGTTGGGGATAAAAACGTTTTAGAGGTTTTCCTTTTGGGTGAAATTATTTCTAATGATGTAATCTCTAACGTTGAACATAAATTAAAAAATTATGGTCTAGCTGATATTAAGTTAAGAGTGAAACAAGGTGTTGGCGATAACATTAAAAAGGATATGTCTTCTTTGAGGGTTGGTGTTATTGAAGATCTTTATAGAAAGAATGAAGAGATAATAAAAAATAAAGATAAAAAAATCTCTCTGCTTGAAAACGAAGTAACCCGCCTTAAATCTGAATCATTTCCAGTTCAGGATATTTCAAATGAAATAAAGGCGCTGAACAAGAATCTTGTTGAGTTCACTATCAGCAAAAATATCTATGCTGATTTTACAAATCAAAAAACGGATACTCTGGCTTTTGCTTATGCAAAATTTAAAAAGAGACCAACAGCTTCAGAATTAAAATCTTTAAAAGAATGGCTATCCGCCCGCACAAAAAATGACAACATTAAACTCATTACTCAATAAAACATGTCTCAACTAATTTTATCTGAAATTTATATCTATCCTATCAAATCGCTTGGCGGGATAAGTGTTGATTCTGCTATTGCAGAAGCGCGCGGATTAAAATATGACAGACGTTTTTTGCTTGTTGATGAGAATGCGATGTTTATGACGCAGCGTGATTTTCCCCAACTTGCATTGCTTAAATTATCTTTTTCTGAAAATGGATTTGAAGTTTTAAATATAAAAGATAATTCACACCTGATTCTTCCTTTCGAATCTGATTCAAATAAAAATATTTCCGTTACTATTTGGAATGATGTTTGTAAAGCAGTTAAGCTCGGTAAGGATTTTGATGACTGGTTTTCAAATGCTGTTGGCAAGAAATGTTCACTTGTTTATATGCCTGATGATGAAAAAAGAATTGTTGAAAAAAAATATATTAACGATGAACATATTGTAAGCTTTGCTGATGCATATCCTTTTTTGATTATCGGACAATCGTCATTAGATGATTTGAATGCCAGATTAGACATTCCTATTCCAATGAATCGCTTTAGAACAAACTTTGTATTTACCGGTGGTAAGCCTTATGAAGAGGATGGCTGGAAAGACTTTAAAATTGGTAAAGCAGAATTTAAAGCCGTTAAACCGTGCGCAAGATGTGTTATTACAACAACAGACCAACAAACAGCAAATAGATGTGATGAACCATTAAAGACTTTATCCACATACAGAAAATTAAATAATAAAGTAATGTTTGGGATGAATGTAATATGTGAAGAGCCCTCGATAATTTCCGTGAACGATTCTATAACGCTTGCCTAATTTTTTCTATACATTAATATTGATCGGCATCCATTCTGCAAAATCTCATGGCATAGATTTTAAAATATCTTATTCAGATAAATTCTGCTTTTGTTCCACATTATAAAAATTAGAAATATCACGATTTTTACATTGCTATTTTTAATAC
>JBATLQ010000114.1:0-18924 GCA_049289395.1 Candidatus Moraniibacteriota bacterium
TTTCCTCTCCGTATGATGAGAGCCGGAGTCACTGAAGATCCCGGCTCTTTTTTGCTGGCGACGACAAATTACCCGTCGATGCCACAAGAACAGCCACAAGCGCATGTGCTTCCGGCCACTGCCACCAGGTCGATCTTGCCGACGATTGCTTTCACATCCGTGATCGCTGGCTTGACAATCAACTTGGCTTTTGACACATCGGATTGAGCCATGGGTTTCATGGGATTTCTCCTAAGTGATTTTGGAAAATAACCTCAAGGTGATCGTTCCCACCTCTTGACTCTATCTTTATCATATCTGATAGTTTTCGTCAATTCTACGGCGTGAGGCGCTTCACATCACGCGGGAAGAGCACAGCTTCTTTGATACTACCGAGGCCGAGGAGCTTTTGAATGATGCGCTCCGAGCCGAGTCCCCATCCTCCGTGCCGAGGGGCGCCGTATTTGAAGATATCGAGATAATCTTTGTACTGCTCCGCTGCGAGTCCTCGAGCCTGTAGGGCATCGAGGAGCATCTGATATTCATTGATGCGCTCTGCACCCGAGGCGATTTCCAATCCACGGAAGATGAGATCGAATGTTTCGCTCTCTTTCGGATTCTCGGGACTCGGTTTGCTATAGAAAGCACGAGTCGCAGTCGGATAATGCGTGAGAAAAACCATGTCGGAATCACAGGTCTTCTTCACATAGTCACCGATCATGCGCTCCCCCTCGCTATCGATATCACCCTCTTCCAATTCCTTGCCGTATTCTTTTTTCAAAATCTCGAAAGCTTCACTTAATTTCATGCGCGGAATCGGAACCTCTTCCGGAACATTCGCACCAAACAACGCGAGTTCCTTGCCGGCTACGGTTTTCAAATGTCGGAACATGGTGTGCATCGTTTTCTCGAGTTCTGCCATCACATCTTCCAGCCCACCGATAAACCCCATCTCCGCATCGAAACCGGTATATTCATTCACATGACGGGTCGTAAAATGTGGCTCTGCGCGGAAAACCACTCCTATCTCGAATACCCGCTCGAAAGCACTCATCGCGGCCTGCTTATAAAACTGAGGGCTCTGAGCAAGAAAGGCTTCGCGATCGAAATACTTTATTTTGAAAAAATTCGCGCCTCCTTCGGTCGCTGCGGAAAGAATCTTCGGCGTCTTTATCTCCACGAACCCATCAGCATACATCGCTTCCGAATAAGCATGGCAGAGCTCCGAATACATCTTGAAAATCGCCTGCACTTTTTCATTCCGTAATGCGATGGTTCGATTGTTGAGGAGAGTATCCAAATTGAGATTCAGCTCATTATCCGAGACATCGATCGGGAGATCCTCACTCGGTCGCGCCAGGGTTGTGAGTTCTTTCACTTCGATCTCGATATCGCTCGGCAAGAGTATCTCCTTTTTCCCTGGACGCGCCTTCACGAGACCGATAATATCGAGGGCGAATTCACTCCGCACATCCTTCACGGCTTCTGTCAGTACTTCATTTCCGACAGGGACGACTACGAGTTGCACCGATCCCGATCGGTCGCGCAGGTCGATGAAGACGATCTTCCCATGATCCCGTCTGACCGACACCCAACCGTTTATCTTCACATCTTCCCCTACTTTTTCCGGTGCCTCAGCGATCAAAATTCGTTTCAGTATCTCCATAATCGTCTCCTCCAAAAAAATTATTCATTCGATACGATCGGCCTCTCCGAAAGCAAGCCATTCACCTCATACACTATCTCGCTCGGCGTGATCTCGGTCTTCAGGAACGCTTTCGTCGCACCGACCGATGCTATTTCGAATTGTTCAGAATCGAGCGATGCAGAAAGGAGAAGTATCGGGATATTCCGGTGAGATTCCTCCGAGCGAAGCTTCTCTATGATTTCGCCACCCGTCAATCCAGGCAATACGGCATCCGTAATAATGAGGTCATACGGATTCTTCAGTGCTTCCTCGAGTCCGGCCTCGCCATTTTCCTTGGTCACGACGGTGTAGCCCTCATCCATGAGCCGTTTGGAGAAAAGCTCCACGAATACTGGTTCATCTTCGATGATGAGGATGCGCTTCCCTTCTGCATGAGCCGAGAGTGACGCACGATCCGCTCCACCGGTCGATGAAGCAGTCTCTGTACCTATCCGCACGACATTTTTCCCTTGTTCATCGAATTGACGCAAATAGCGATTCACTTCTTCGACGACACGAGATGGTGTGTATTCTGTTTTCGAGATAAAACCATCAGCACCGAGTTTCACTGCCCGATCGCGATCCTCCGGACTACTCAGATTCGAGAAGATGATAATTCGTGCATCCTTCGGATAGCCTGGAGCCGTACGGACTTCATGTAAGATATCGAAACCACCCATCTCCGGCAGAACCAAGTCGAGCAAAGTTATATCATAACGATTCGAGGCTAGCTCAGCGAGAACCTGCTTTCCGGTCGTCACATTGACCACCGAGAAACCAGCCGTCTCAAATTTCTTCTTATAAATCTCCGCGATGAAGGGATCGTCTTCGACAAAGAGTATTTTCGGCATAGAGAGATATATATAAATTTTCTTAGATACCCTTCATCCTAGCAGGAAAGAGGTGTCGAATCAAACTCCCCCGACTACTTACACGATCGGCAACTCCACGATGAATTTCGATCCCTTACCGAGGCCCTCCGACTCGATCCAGATCTTGCCATGATGCGCCTCGACAAAACTCCTCCCCACATAGAGTCCAAGTCCTGTGCCCGCGACATTCATACGGGAGGCCTCCTTGCTCCCACGGATAAATTTACTGAAGAGATGCTCTATCATCGCCGGTTCCACCCCCATGCCCGTATCGGCGACCGTGATGCGTGCCATAGACCCCCGCTGTTCGAGGATTACCTCTATACCACCCTTCTCCGTATATTTGAGGGCATTGTCGATGAGGTTCGAGATGACTTCGCGGATCTTCGCGGCATCCATATAGACGAGTGGCAATTTTTCCTTCGGCAAGGTGAAAGTGAGCGTGAGGTTCCTCCCCTGCGTCATGACGAAGAACATATCGGAGAGATCCTTCAGTATCGTCTCAATCGATGATTTCTCGAATTGGTACTGTATCCGCCCCGACTCGATACGAGAGATATTGAGGAGATTTTCTACGAGCTGTACGATGCGATCATTCGAAGCGTAGACCTTGTTCAAAACATCCTGGATCTCTCCCGATACTTTTCCATACGAACCCTCCAAAATGAGCGAGAGGAATCCTTTGATGGCGGTCAGCGGTGTCCTCAGCTGATGTGATGCGATGGAAATAAATTCGGATTTCGCATTGTCGAGTTTGCGCAATTCGTCATTCGCCCGTGCCAACCGATCCGTCATTTCCTGCAATTCCTCCGTCCGCTTAATCTCTTTCTTCACGGACTTGATGAGCATCCAACCAAACCCGATAGCAAGGAGAAGTGTGATACCCGTGAGAACGAAATTAGTCGTCGTCTTAATAAAGAAGAACTGTGACCCGATAAGCACGATGAGCCCAACGACCAAAGCCTGCGCCCCAGCGAGCTTCATATCGAAAGCCTGATACCGAACGATGAGGAATGCCAGGAACCCGATAAATATCGGCATGCCAAACAACCCGTATTGTTCCAATTCCCACTGAAGCGTGAGACTACTAAACACAGTTCCCCAAGAGAAAGACGCGAGGAAGAGAAACACTCCTACCGCGAAAATCCCCACCTTCTTTTTTTCCTCTTCATTCGTTACAGACCGATATTTTCCTATGAGGTAACTAAATATCCAGAGCAAGGATACTACTTGGAAAAAATAAAAATACTGGACTAGAATCCCCTGTTGCGCTTCGCAATTCACCACATCAAACCCAGACAAGTTCCATGTCGTCGGCATGAGAACAATAAGTGGTAGCAATAACACCCCCATCAATATTTTCTGATGCCATGATACATCCTTTTCCTCCAAAAAAACACGAGAAAAGTACCATGTAAAAGCCAAAATCAAAGTCTGTAGCAGATACACCGTAGACCAAAATGCCATGATTTTCTGACCATCTACGGATATCCACAAAATCAAATCTGCGACATTCCAAGAAGCAAATAAAAGCGAAATGACAAGAAGTAGCATTGTTGCTAAAGTCCTACTTTTCCACAGTGTAAAAAAACTCAGTGCTAGAGCTACTATAGCCGTAGGTATATGAGAATAATAGAGTAACGGTGAAATCGTTACATAGCAAGATTCAACATGATTAATTATATTGTAATCCATTTCTTTCAATTATTTTTTTATTCTCAATGCATTAATTTTCTCTTGAATATAATATTGAAAAAACCCTTGATACTTTTCTTGTATCTCTTTCTTTCGCCAGTCATCATCCGTCACAATGCCACGACAAATCTTTTTCTCACAAAGACATCTCAAGCGATACGGAGTAGCATTTTTTGTTCTACATAAAGTCATCGCATAATCAAATGTTGCCTCTTCACCGCTCCTTATATTTTTCATTGCCACGAGAAAAATCTGCCCTTTGATACCGACATTTGGATCACAACTATGATTAAAAAAATTAATACCACCCAAATCTTCTTTTCTCGCCACTGATAAGCAGAAATCCTCTGTAACCTGTATGCCATTATCTGACAATCCTTTCGGTAATTTCTCTTCATCGACGACTTTCATCACATATCCACTCAAGATCAGTAGTAATTCACCCTTTTTGATATTTTTGTTCGCAAATGTTCCCACTCCGTACCTTGCTGTTTTTCCTACTGTCAATTTCGGATTCAGCCAATAGAACTTGTGTTTCATAAGTCATTGATTACTATTTACTGACGCAAATCCTCCTTCATCCAACCCAAATCAATCAAATTCTGACGATCATTTTTAATATATTTCTCACCGATATCAGTTCGATAAAACGATTTTGCAATAATCAGTTTATCTACTAATGCATAAGCTTCTTTCCGGGCAGTTTGAACTGTTTTGCCAGTGCCGGTAACATACAATACCTCGCCCGTTACACCCGTAATACAATATTCTTTCCCATCGAAACGAACCTGCTGAAAAAAAATGCGATTCATTTCATCAGGAGAAAGGTTCTCTTTAAAAAAAATAGATGTTCCCTCAGATGAATGTTCCCGTTGAGGTGACTCATAGGAGAAAAATGGAAATGGAGGTACAGCCACCGTAACAACAATACCATAATTCGCGTTATATTTTAAATCATATTGTTTCCCATCAGCGACGGCCTTCAATAGCTCTCCCCAAGGGGAAAGTTGGAGTGTCGTCTGTAAATGAACGATTGGACACCCAAATCTCATCGTCGCCTCTAGTGGCCATGCACCATCTTTATTTATTATACAATTAATATCCGCATATCCTCGAAAAGAAACCTGTCGGAGATAATCTGTCATTCGGGAAAGAATTCTCTTGAAAAAAATGCTCTGCTCCGCCTCCTCATGCCACATAAGAGTCCCCATTTCCCCTGTCATGGGACCGATATTTCCATTAAAGAGTGGTTTGTGCTCAAAATTAACATTGACCGGACCGACCCACTCTGCGCCATTAAAATATCGCCCAACTGCAACTTCAACACCCTCAACTCTTTTTTGTAATTCGATCGGTTTGACGCCATCCTTTGCATATTGATTCAACACACTGATAACATCCCTCCCGTCATCCATCTTCCCAACATAATTTAAAGTGCACAGATGTCCATCTTGCTTGATCACCCATTTTCCAGGATTTTTTTCTATATATCTTATGGCCTGATACGCATCATCAAAGCTCCGAGATTCCGCCACATTCATACCGCAAAGAGAAAAGATCTTCTGTCCATGCCCTCTTTTTTCTTCAAGAAAATCGGCTCCCGCACTTCCTCCGACCACGGAATACCCTTTTTCCCGAAGTTGATCCTGAGTTTCCCCATATCCGACATCATCAAAAACAATCAGACCCCCTTTCCCGACCCAATCTAATTTCTCTTCCCAATTCATCGTTTTCTTCATCATTCCATCCAGACAACTCTTTTGAAATTTGTCATCAATAAAAACGCATACATCATGTCCTTCTTTTTTCATTCTGCAAGAAAGATTAGCGCCTATAAGTGTTCGAGATAAGACAAAAAGTATCCTCATACGATTAAATCAACTCTACAGTAATTGAAATTAGACTCGAGCATATTATGCAATAAGATAAATACCAAAAATAACCACAGCGAGAGCACTAACCTTTCTCCCTATATGAACCACCTGCTCTTCATACAATGCCCGATATTCTGGTCTCTTTAAAACAAAAAACAAACGAGAAAGCAAAAAACTGAAAAACATGACGAATACCGGAATGAGACTCTCGATGATGACGATAAAGGAAATCGACGGCGCGAGACTGATGGCATATGATGAAGAAAAAACTGCTATCACCGAGAGTGTCTCACCAAGGAGAAATGAATGCCAATATCGCTTGCACAGTTTGGTGATACGCGAGGCAATATCTCGTTTCCGTGGATGAAAGAGGAAGGTCACACATCCCCCGGCAACCACCCCGAGAGAAAAGGTAAAAAATCCAGGAAGGAAATCAGGTGCCTCGTTGAATCCTTCTTTCTGAAGGGCCATGGAGAGTGAAATGGCACCAATAGCCGGTAACATATTTTTCACAATCCTCCTATGAAGATGCCGAGAGAGACTCTTGTCCCAAGCAAAAAAAACGACGCCCAAGAATACCAACGCAACTCCAATATAATGCACCGATTGAAGCTCTTCTCCTGATATAATCCAGGCGAAAACTGGTACTAGTAAAATACTAAAATTCCAGACGATTTGAGCTATGGCACCATCACCTCCGATAACGAGAGAACGGAGATACCAGTGACATGAGAATATAAAACACATTCCGCTGAGGAGAAACATCCACCCCGAGCTCGGCCAGGAGTACCCGACGAATGGAATGGAAAGGAGCACGATACCCTGATAGAAAGCAGAGATGATTGTCCCTTCCGCCGCTTCTGAATACGCCTTCTGTGTAAAGTACACATCCAATAACACGACCAATGCCCAGAGGAAGGGCGCGATGAAAGCGACGAGGAGCCATGTTTGCATAGGAAATACGATTACTGGAAACTATTTTCTCCCGCATCACTACTGACATCTCCATTCATTTCAGGCGCGACATCTTCTGATTCAGCACCCACATCTTCTCCTATCCCCTCTCCCTCATCATCGGTAGATGCATCTATCGAGGTATCGAGAGAGGCATCTCCCTCTTCCTCCGGGTGGAGCGAGGTGTAGACAGCAGGATCATTGCAGACGACGCCCTCCGAGACCGTATCAGCATCGCAGAAGGTCACCGTACAATCCACCTCATCCGCGGGACAGGTGAGCGCCTCGCAACTCTCATCTGCTGGATCACAGAGCGGGATATTCCTCGCATTGCGACTGATCTCCTGATAATACGAAGTGTCATGCTCTGGGTTGCCCGTGCATTCATCTACCTCCGCAGTCGGATCACACACGACTACGAAACACGCCTCCGTATACGGATCACATTCCGCCTGTGCCGTGATCATATAATCACGAAGAATGAAGTACCGATAGTAGGTCGCCCCAATCGATCCCACGATGAGCAATAAAAAAACAACAAAAAATATTTTTGATTTTTTATCCATGAAATAATTATACCACAAGCGTCACTTCCCCACCACGAATCGAAACATCTTCGAGAGCTCGTCAGCGGTGCGTTCCCAGGTATACTTTTTCGTTTGGCGTTCTCCCTCCCGCGAGAGCTTCTCTGCGAAGGCGTGATCAGAGAGGATAGCGATCATCGCGCGGTACAACTCATCCGGTTGATACGGATCGATCATAATCGCGCCCTCACCCACGATTTCGGGGAAGGAAGAATTGCGAGAAACGATCGTCGGCACTCCGCACGCCATCGCCTCGAGTGGAGGGAATCCGAATCCTTCATAG
This sequence comes from Candidatus Moraniibacteriota bacterium, assembly GCA_049289395.1. Taxonomy (GTDB): domain Bacteria; phylum Patescibacteriota; class Minisyncoccia; order Moranbacterales; family UBA1568; genus CAYTED01. The sequence goes on from JBATLQ010000114.1 coordinate 7,929, forward strand.
AAGGACGGGTAGATAAAGAGCGTCGCGAGATTATACAAAGCATGTTTGTCTTCGTCAGCGATGAACCCGAAGAGGCGGATATCGGATCGATAGGGCGACGATTCAATCTCTCGAAAGATTTCTTCCGATTTCCAGCCCGGACTCCCTGCCAGTACCAACGGGACACATTCCCTCTCACCGATCGAGTGCCGATAGATCTCATACGCCTGCACGACCGCACGGATATTCTTCCTCGGTTCGAAAGTCCCGAAATAGAGGATGTATCGGTACGGGAGATGGTATTTCTCCTTCACGCGGAGGAGTTCCGGGTCATTCCTGCTGAGACGCACGAATTCCTGATCCAGTCCACTGTGGGTCACTACTACCTTCCGATCGGGGATGCGATAGTACGATTGGATATCCTGCTTGGTCGAATGAGAGACTGCGACGATGAGTGATGCTCGCCGACAGAGCCCTCGGAAATTGACGAGGAGATGCCAGAGCCGTCGTTTTAAGGAAAATGTCTCCGGATATGCTTCGAATGAGAGGTCATGTGCTGTTACCACGAGCTTCGCCTGCTGAGACACCGCAGCGAAATTGAGGTTCGGCATGAAGAAAATATCCGCGCCCCCGCAAAAGGTATCGAGCTTCGGCCATCGGAAATACCAGAGCAATCCATTGAGGATCTTGTTCGGAATATGAAATCGCTTCACACTCACATTCGGATACGCATTCATCCACCCGAAATCCTCCGGCAGTTCACCTCGCCAGGCATTGTAGAACAACACGAATTCATCCGTCTCATTCGCATCAAACAATGCCCGGAGGAGTCCTGTCACATATTCTTCCACTCCTGTCCGTCGCCCATCCGCCAGACACCGCAGGTCAATCACCACTCGCATACGCTCATATCAGAATTTCCTCCTCAAATTCTTTCGTTACTTTCTTATTTTCCCTCTCTGCCGTTCCCAATACTCGACGAACATCGCGAACCAAAATCCAAAGAAGACGCCGAGAGCCACCGAGACTGCAAGTGCTTTCCATAATGATACCCGCGCATCACGGATAACCGGCTCATTCCCCGTGATGGTGAACCACGACGGATCATGAGCGTCCTTATTGAGTTCTTCGGCATACTGATTCAGTATCTTTGTCACTGCTACGGATATTTTTTTCGCTGATTCTTCAGTCGTACTAGTATACTCCACCCGTATCACCTGCGAAGAAAGTCTCCCCACGGTAAAAAATCGCGCGAGATTATTTATCCCATACGATTTCGTCTCCATACTGGCATCATGGAGAATATCTTCTGCCCCTCGTGGCGAACCAATCCATCGCACCACCGTATCGGCGAACCGTTCATCCGCCTGCAGGCGATAGAATCCATCGTAGGTGTAATCATTCGTCTGCTGTGATCCGGATCGGGAGATATTGAGGAGGAGCGTCGCTCCATACCGTGCCCCCTGTGTCACCTGCCACGAGAGCGCGAGGACGACGAAGAGGAACAGCGTCGAGAGAAACACGCGTCGCTTCTTCTGCAAGATAATCCAGTATTCGTAGAGTTCCATAACAAGAATGAATTTTGAATTCTTAATTTTGAATTTTGATTGAATTTCTATTACCTAGCGAGTAAGCGAAGCGAAAGTTCTTACTTTCGATTCCGAGCGAGCGACGATAACACAGGGTTAATACCATTTATTTTCTGAATTTCGAATTTCTCTCATTCGGCATTGATTCAAAATTCTTCATTCGAAATTAAAAATTAGGCTTGCTATTCTTAAAGGCTTCCTCGATATACATCCGAATCCTTTCTTTGAAAATAGCGGAATCAAATCGAAGTGCCTTCTCACGAATATACTCCGAATCATAGTCTTTGTCACGAAATCGCAGGAGCGCACCCGCTACGGCATCCGCCGTCTGCTCCTCGAAGAATATCCCCATCTTCCCCTCTTCCAAATGCTCCGGAATATCACCGCCACGATAAGCGATAATGGGCCGTCCCGAAGCCATCGCCTCGATCGCGACGATACCGAAGTCTTCCTCCTGTGGGAAGATAAATCCACGACACTGTGCATAATACCTCGGCAAATCCTCATCCGGCACCCGACCGAGGAATTCCACCGTCGGTCCCGCGAGTTTCCTCAGTCGATCCATCTCCGGACCACGACCGATAATCTTCAGTGGGATACCGAGTCGATTGCATGCCTCGATAGCAATGTCATGCCGTTTGTACGCGATGAGTCGCCCCACCATGAGGAAATAATCCTTTCGATCTTCTGCTTTCGCGATAAAGAAACGGTTCACATTGACCGGCGGATGGATGACGACAGCATCCCGCCGATAGTATTTCTGAATGCGTTTCCGGACGAACTCCGAATTGGCGATGATATGATCGGGTCTGTCCGCCGCTGAGCGGTCCCACAGACGGAGTGGGCTCATGAAAAACGGCACGAGCTTCTTCACCAATGACGGGAGTCCGAAGTCCTGCGTATATTTCTGACAATCATCCCAGGCATACCGGGTCGGCGTATGGAGGTAGCAGATATGGATGGTCTCCGGTCGAGTGAGAATGCCTTTCGCATAGCTCGACGAGTCCGAGAGCACGACATCGTATTTCGAAAAATCGAATTGCTCGATCGCGAGAGGCATGAGTACCGGAAAGGCGCGATGATTCTTCAAAGCGCCCGGAATCTTTTGGAGAAATGAAGTATAGATGCGCTTCCCCGAAAAAACGCCGTGCATAGCATCCTGGTCGTAGAGCAGGGTATAGATCGATGCCTCAGGGAATAATTCCGTAAATGCCTCGAGCACCCGTTCCGCACCCCCGTACTGCACCAGATAATCATGAACGAGAGCGATCTTCATATAATCAATAATCAGGGATCAACGAGCAGGGAACAACACATTTCTATTTTAATCTTATGCTCACCACTCCCTGTTCACTGTTCTTTGGTGATTACTCTTTTCCACGGAATGCGAGATGCACGATGATGTGGAGGAGGGAGAGGGCGAGTGCGCCCAGCACCGCCGTCCAAAAACTCGCGACCACAAACCCAGGGACGAGTCCCGCGAGCATCCAGAAGAGGAATCCGTTTATGACGATGGTGAAAAGCCCAAAGGTCAATATATTGACCGGAAGCGTGAGGATAAGGAGAATTGGTTTCAGAACCATGGTGATGATACCCCACACAACCGCGAGGATGAGTGCGGTGAGAAAACTCTGGACATGAATCCCCGGCACCACATTGGCGACAACGAGGAACATCAGTGCGGAGAGGAGCCAGCGAGCAAGTATGGACATAGGATACAGATATTAGATAATGGATAACAGATACTGAGGAACTTATCTCCAGTATACACTTTTCTACACAAAGAAACACATTGACAAAATATTCTTTTACGGTCAAGTTTTCTTACTATACTTTCTCAAAATCCCGCGAAAGAATGGTCGGAACATATCATCTTCGATACTGATTCGAAGCTCATCCCGTCGTACCCTTTCACAAAATTTGATGGGCGCCTTTTTTATGAGTGCCAATGGCTGTCGTTCATCCCCCTCCCCCATGAGGAAAACAGCGGCCGTCGCCAAACTGTCCGCCACATCCGTACTCGAGAACTTGAGCTTCCGACCATAGATATCCGGCTTCCCGCGATACTCTCTCAACCCACGAAATCCCGCATACCCCAAGGCCACACCCACCACACCAGAACGAAGTGGCATCGTCCGACTATCGGTCACGATAACTCCCAAATTTTTCACTCCATACTGTCTCTGTAGACATTTACGAATCAGCGAGGCGGATCGAAAACTATCTCTGGGCAAGAGAATGAGCTTTCCGTTCGCATTCGACTCATCGATTCCAGCCGAAGGGAGAATCATCCCATCTTTGATAGTGAGCCAGACATACTTCGTCTTGATTGCGAAACTACTCTCGGAACGGATAGCTCGTTCTTTCGTTTTCGTATTTTCGATATTCATCGTTCTTTTTTCTGCGAGAGCGACTATTTTGGAAGTAATCACGATGACCGATCCTTCAGGAACTCTTTTGATGTAAGAGGTAACAAAGGGCAAGAGATCCTCTCCCTCAAGAAATACTCTGGTTTTTATGGCTTGTACGATCATAGCGAAAAATCATTTACCGTATTACATGTGCTTCTCTCCGATCTCTCAGCAGAGAGATTCCTACATAGGAGAGGGGTGTATAGACGAACCCCATAGCCACCTTGTACAGCCACCAAGTGAGTATGATGCTCACGAGAGTCCTCACATTGTATACTCCAGCAAAGGCGATGAGCATGAAAATAACTGTATCCAACAATTGTGACCACACATTCGAGAGGAATGATCGGAGCCAAAATGCCCGTATGCGCATCTTGTCCCGAAAGAAGAAAAATGAGAGAACATCCTGGTACTGCGCGATGAGAAAGGCGACGAGCGAAGCGATCGCAATACGGACAGAAAGTCCGAATACCTGATCATACCCTGTCATGACCCATGCGCCCTCGCTCGACCACGGAAGCGAGAGAGAGAGGAATGAATACCCGATAAACAACGCCGTACTCCCGAATCCAGCGAGCACGAATAATTTCGCGATCTGTTTTCCAAATACCTCCCCAATGACATCGTTCATGAGAAATATAACCGGGAAAGAGAATATGGCGACCGAGAGATGCGACCCGAAGAGAAACGGCATGATTTTCAACCCGAGAGTATTCGCCGCGAAGAGAGAGGTGAGATAGAGTGCAAGTGCGACGATGAGCTTCTTCAATGATGTTTCTGTGAACTGAATCATAATATTTGTCCGTAAAAAAATGAAACAAAAAAAACCGCCTGACTGGCGGAAGAAAATGGCAAGACCAAAAATCACCGCTCCATCAGGACAGATGAGCGATATGACAAACGAAACTTGACCAGGTTTTTATGAAGTGCGTGTGGAGCATAGTGCAAATACTCTATCAAATCATGTTCGAAAGCGCAAACAACAATCAATCATTCCTGCGCCTCCGGAGGACGGCACCGATGGTTTTGAGACAAATGGAGAGGTCGAACCAGGGCGACCAATTCTCGATATAGAACACATCGAGACGGAACTCGTCTTCGAACGGGAGATCCGATCGGCCGGAAATCTGTGCGAGACCGGTGATGCCCGGCTTGATCGTGAGGAGACGGCGATGGTATTCCTTGTACTTCTCCACTTCCCGGATCTGATGCGGCCGTGGACCGACGAGACTCATAGTCCCGAGAATGACATTGAAAAATTGAGGCAACTCATCGAGAGAATAGCGCTCGATGAATGCACCGATACCCGTTTTCCGCGGATCATCTTTGATTTTGTAGAGTGGCCCTTTGCGCACGCTCCGTTCCTCGATCAATTTCTTCTCATACGCGACTGCCTCTTCGAAGTGAGGATTGTCTTTGTTGATACAGTATTTCCACTTCATATAGCGGAATTTGAAGACGAAAAATTTCTCGCTATTCTCGCCGAGTCGTTCATTCTTGTACACGACGGGGCCGGTCGGATCCTCAACTTTGATGGCGGCAGCGATGAGAAGCATGATCGGTGAAAAGATGATGACACCGACGAGTCCACCGACGATATCGAACGATCGCTTCACGACCTTGCCCCAGCCATCGAGTGGCGTATGTTCGAATTCGATCATCGGCTCACCATTGAACACCGTGAGGGCGAACCGCGAAGTCTGCAGAGTCGTCGGGAGATATTTGTACGCGATATTGTTGATCTCACAGTAGTCGAGCAATTTCTCCTGCTCACTGTCGGTAATCGTCGGATCACACAAAATAATCTCATCAATCCCCTTTTCTTCGCGAATTTCCTTGATATGAGTGATGCTCGCATCTTCGATATGTCCCACGACTTTGTACCCGAGGGATGGTCGCCGTTTGAACACCCGGAGCATCGCTTTTATTTTGCCATTCGTACCAATGAGGAGCACGCGATGCACACCGGCTCCACGATTGAGGAGGAACCACTGCTGGACACTGCGGAGGAGGTACCGCGCGAAGACCACATAGACGACCGCGAGCATCCACCCTGCGAGGATAATGAAGCGCGAAGAAAACCATTCCCGTTTGAGGAAAATCGCGACGATCATCATGATGAGAACGAGCGATGTCGCCTTGAACACGGCGAATGCTTCCTGCCAAAATCGCCTCGTCACCCGCATACGGTACAATCCTTCGATGGCATAGACGAGGATGAAAAACGGCGCCACGAGGAGGACGATCTCGAGGTAGCTCTGAAACGGAAAATTATACAACTTCTCCTTCACCGCGAGGATCTGCGGAATATCACGGACAGCGAAAGCCGTCAGTGCCGCGAGCACGATCATACAATAGTCCACCGGCACCTGCAGGGCGCCGAAAATGATTTCAGATCGTTTCATACAATACAGACTTATGCAGACTTAACACGAACCAATGCAGACCACGATAGAGTTCGTATTGCTATTATATCACCCTTCAAACCTTGTTTCATTCAAAACAGACCTATAAGCCGGATTCTGTCTCCGCACACCAATTGAGCTTATAAAAAAACATTGTCTCACGAAAAAATACCACTGTCTTTTCCGGTGAGAATCTTGTTATTTTTCAAGCACTTCTTTCTTGCGCTCTCGCGCAAAGCTCAATTGGTGTGCGGATGACCATCATTTATCTGGGACTCTCGTTACCGAGAGCCTCGAGCGATTCTTCCCCACACCAATCAAGCTTATTTGAAATACATTTTCTTCCAATGGCATCTGCCATGAAATAATGCAAACAAACAAACACCACATGCGCGCTTCGCGCAAAGCTTGATTGGTGTGGGGACGCGATCTTGCTTCCAGGTAAGGATTTAGCCGTTTCACTCCGAACATTACTGTCCGGATTCACCCTGATTGCTCAGGGTGCCCCAATCTTTCGATGGAAGGCGTCACTGTTCGCACCTCGTCGGTCACCCGAGACGGGCGTTACCCGCTACCCTTGCCACTGCGTAGCAGCGGAATAACCAATCACCAAATCACAAGATACAAACAACTCGCAATCCTCAATCACCAAAATCCAAAAAAGAAATCTTTTGAAGTTTGATTCTTGAAACTTGGAATTTTCTTGTATCTTGGAACTTGTATCTTGGAACTTCCGATGCTACGCATCAGCTGAAAGTCCGGACTTTCCTCCCCTTCTGTTGCCAAAAAGAGCGATGGTCCAGTCTGTTTTGAATGAAAAAAGGCTTTTATAAGCTTCATATCTCATTTCAAGCCTTCTCTCTATTATACCACCAAAAAGCTCTTTTGACAAGAGGGACGGATGGACGCATGATATGAGCGCAACCTACTGATTCAACTCCGCGTGACAAGATACCTTCGCGGCAGTGACCATCCGATTGAACACCGCCTCCACTTCTTCCAGCGTATGCGTGCGTTCCATAGATCCGAACGAGAGATGGAATGCGAGACTGATTCCGTCTTCCTTCTCAAATCGGTCGAAGAGTTCGATGGATCGAAGGAGTGGCACACCAGCTTCACGCAATGTTTTCTGTAATGCTGCAACAGCTATTCTTTTATTCGGAACGAAGAGCGAGATATCCCGTGAGACGAAAGGGAACTTCGGCAGAGATTCGATGGTCGGGATGGATTCGAAGTGAGCGGAAAGATGCGACACCGAAAACTCTGCCGCGACCAATCGTCGCTTCACCCCCCATTTCGAGAGAACGAAAGGTGCGATTTCTCCGATCGTGCCGATGTGATTTCCATCCGCCATGATATGTGCTGAACGAGTCGGGTGCCAAATACCCTTCTCTGGATCCGAGATCGGTTCGAATGAAATGTTTTTCTGATGAGCGAAAGAAAGGAGTGATTCCACCCTCCCCTTCAGGAGCGGAAACGGCGATTCGTTCTTCCCATCGGAAAGTATCAGGGCGAGTTGTTTTTCCTCAGTGACAGAATCATCAGCCGTTTTCGTATACGCGCTTCCGAATTCGAAACACTGAAATACATCAGCATATCGGAGATTGTCCTTCGCCTTCATGAGCACGGTCAACAGCACCGATGGACGCATGAGGGAGAGCTCGGGACTGAGGGGATTCGCCACTGCGAGATGACTCTCCGGATTGAGTCCGAACTTCTCCGCATCGGAAGAGCCATAGAACGAATACGCCATCGTCTCATCGAAACCAGCGGAAACGAGGTAGTGTTTCACGGATCGCTCGAATGTCTTCGCATGATTTTCCTCCGGCAGAAACCCAGCGGATATCGGTGCAACCGCGGGGATATTCTCATATCCATATGTCCGCCCGATTTCTTCGACGAGATTCCATTCATCGAGGAGGTCCCTGCGCCTCGTCGGTACGGTCACCTGAAAAAGAGTCCCATCCTCTCTCACTGCACAACCATGATCTTCCAAACAGCTCTTGATGAAACTGTGCTCGATGTGGACACCGAGCATCTGTTCCGCGAGTCCGACGGGCAATGCGATCGTTTTCGTCATCACCGGATTCGGATAAACATCAGTCATCCCCGAGAATGTACCACCCACATACTCCGTGAACAATTGCACCGCGAACGCGAAAGTGTCGGTCGGCATATTCGGATCGAGTCCCCGCTCATAGCGATACGAAGCATCGGTCGCGAGATGGTGGCGCACACGCGTCCGTCGAACAGATACCGCGTCGAATATCGCCACCTCGAGGAAAATCCGCTTCGTCTCATCCGTGACCGACGATGCCATGCCACCCATGACCCCCGCCAATGCGAGCGGTCCCCTCTCATCCGCGATGACGAGATCTTCATGGCGGAGTGTGATGGTCGTCCCATTCAACAACTCCAGTCTCTCACCCTCCTCTGCATCACGCACGATAATTTTCCCCGTAATCTTGTCCGCATCGAACGCATGCATCGGCTGACCATATTCCAAGAGAAACAGATTCGTGATATCGACCGGCGCACTGATCGACCGAAGTCCGTTACGGAAGAGAAATGACCGATAGGATACTGGGAGCGAGCCGATATGAACATCTTCAAATAAAAGTCCGGCGTACCGAGAACACTTCGTTGATGGGAGTTTTATTTCGAGAGCGTGTTCTGCAACATCAGCGAGTGCCTTCGTTTCGAAAGAAAGTGTTCGCCCTTCGAGTGCTGCGATCTCCCGCGCGAGACCACGATACGAGAGTGCATCCGCCCCACGATCTGGAAGGATCTTCACATCGAGTATCGTATCTTCGAGCTCCGCGTATTCCACAAACGATTTCCCAATCGGCGCGTCTTCTGGAAGGACAAGGATACCCTCATGCCCTTCACCGAGACCGAGCTCCCGCTCCGAACAGATCATCCCCCTTGATTCTACATCGCGGATTTTCGATTCCTTGATCTCAATACCGCCTGGCAATTTCGCACCTGGAAGCGCGACAGCGACTTTCTGACCCGTCGCGAGATTCGGCGCACCACAGACAATCTGCCGCAGAGATCCCACTTCCGTCTCCACCTGCGCCACATTCAACTTATCCGCATTCGGATGTTTCTCCACAGAATGCACGAGACCAATGACGACATCGGAGAGTCCATGCACGAACGGCTCCACCGACTCCACTTCGAAAGCGCGTGTCAGGAGAAGTGTCGAGAGTTCCTCCGGGGATTTTTCCGTGCCCGAGAGTTGTTTCAATTTGTTGTAAGAATATTTCATAGAGCCTCCTACAAATTACAAATCTTTTACAAATATACAAATCCTCTTCTGCCTTCACTGTTCCCTATTCGTATATTCGTAATGCAGTTCGTAATTCGTAGTAATATTAAAATTGTCTGATAAACCGCAAATCTCCACTCATGAAAAGGCGGATATCGGACACCTTGTACTTCATCATCGCGAGCCGGGTGATGCCGAATCCCCAAGCGAAACCCTGATAGCGACCGCGTGGATACCCCGCTGATTCGAAGACTTTCTGATTTACCATGCCCGAACCACCGATTTCGAGCCAGCCACTTTGCTTGCAGACCGAGCATCCCGACCCATCACAGAGGGTGCAGGAGATATCGAATTCGAAGGATGGTTCCGTGAAGGGGAAGAAACTCGGACGCAAACGGATGAGAATCGCCTTCCCGAAAAATCGACTGAAGAAAGTCTCCGCGACCCATTTGAAATTCGCGACGGAAACATCATCACCCACCATGAGACATTCGAATTGATGGAAGGTATGCTCATGCGATGCATCGGTCGCTTCATTCCGAAACACGCGCCCCGGGACGATGATACGGAACGGTGGCGCATGCGTCTCCATATACCGCACCTGCACCGGAGAAGTCTGCGTTCGGGGAAGATACCGCTCACCGGTAGCATTCGGCGAGGCAAGCCCACCTTCGTCGGACTTCGGCGAGGCAAGCCAAAATGTATCCTGCATATCACGAGCAGGATGATCCACTGGCATATTCAGCACATCGAAATTATAATGCTCCGTCTCGATTTCAGGACCATCAGCGATGGCGAATCCCATCCCAGTTAAGATATCCTCAATTTCATGTTCGATGCGAGTAATCGGATGCAAATGTCCGCAGGGTGAGGCGACCCCTGGTGCGGTCACATCGACCCATTCCCCATCCGCATCAAATGACTCCCGTTCGATACGGGCGCGGGTTTCCGTCGCGAGAGCCATGAGCAATTGCTTCGCTGCATTTGCGAGTGGTCCCGCCTCACGCTTCTCTTCGGGTGAAAGATCCTTCAACCCTTTCATGAGAGCATTGAACTCGCTCTTCCGTCCCAAAAAAAGCGTCTCAGCAGTCGTGAGATCCACCTCCGTCTTCGCTCCTACGAAAGCCTGTTTTCCTCTCTCGACAATTTCTGCAATCTGATTTTTCAACATATCTCAACTTTCATTTTTTATAACGGTCGTTCCGCTTTTTGAGCGGTGCGACCGCTGTAAAAAATTCCATTCTCTCTCTTCAACTCCAACCACTTCTTTATTGTTCATTGTACAGGAAACAGCCCTATCCGGTCAAAAAACAGCGGTTCAACCCCTGTAAAATACAGGGG
>JBATLQ010000115.1:0-8803 GCA_049289395.1 Candidatus Moraniibacteriota bacterium
CGTACTACTCTATTGGCGCAGGCTCTTCCTCGAATGGGAAGTGATGAAACGAATCATGGTGGCGCTCCTGCCGGCACTCGGTATCGGATTTCTCTTTTATTCGTTCATCCGGAAATTACTGACCTCTGATATGACGGTGGTATGGGCGCTCGGTATCGGTGGAATTATTCTCATCGCTTTCGAATATTTCCGCAAAGGGAAGGATGGGGATGTGGAGAACCTCTCAATTCTTCCGTATCGAACGGCTTTTCTCATCGGTCTCTTTCAGGCACTCGCGGTGATTCCCGGGGTTTCGCGATCGGGGGCGACTATCCTCGGTGGTCTCACCTTGGGCATGAAGCGGAAGGCTATCGTGGAGTTCTCCTTCCTCCTCGCGGCACCGACTATGTTCGCGGCGACAGCGCTCGATTTCTGGAAACATGGTGCGGCATTTTCGTCTGTGGATCTGCATCTCCTCGGCATCGGACTCCTGGTATCATTCCTCGTCGCGGTTGTCGCGATCAAATGGCTCCTCCGATTTGTGGAGTCGCATTCTTTCATTGTCTTCGGTGTGTATCGGATTGTTGTTGCGGTTTTGTTTTTCTTTTTTATGGGCTTGACCCGTTAGAGATTATGATGTTTTATGTCTACCTTTTACAAAGTGAAAAAGATGATAAATGGTATACAGGCTGTACAAATGATTTAAAGAAACGCTTTTCGGAACATAATAAAGGGTCTGTATTTTCAACAAAAAACAGAGTGCCATTTATATTAATTTACTATGAGGCGTGTTTAAATAAGTCAGATGCTTTCGCAAGAGAAAAGTATCTTAAATCAGGACCAGGGAAGAGGTATCTGAAAAATCGTTTAAAGCGTTTCTTATCTCTAACGGGTTAAATATGAATCTTTTATACGGGCGGCCGGTGGCGGATGCAATTTTGGAGGGGGTGAAGGGTGTGGTCGCGCACTCTGATTCGCGTCCGGGACTCGCGGTGCTCCTCGTCGGGGACGATCCCGCATCGCATCTCTATGTGAGTATGAAGGAGAAGGCGGCGCTGTCGGTCGGGATCCATTTCGTGAAAGAAGTTTTGCTCGATACCGTTTCGGAAGCGGATTTGATTTCGTGTATCGAAGCATGGAATGAGGATGAAAATATCCATGGGATCCTCGTCCAGGTACCATTGCCAATGGGGTTCGATACGGACAAGATTATCGCGGCGATTGACCCGAAGAAAGATGTCGATGGATTCCATCCGGAGACGGTGGATCGATTCCTCGGGGGCGATATGACTGCCTGTCCGGTATTTCCCCGAGCACTCATGGAGCTCTTCCATTCGACGAAAGTGAATGCCCATGGATTGAATGGAGTCGCTCTCGTGAATTCGGAATACTTCGGGCGGGTGATGATGCAGGCGATGGAGAATGAGGGAATCGTTCCGAGAATCGTCCTCGCGGATGATTTTCAAAAGGGTGGGGTGGATATTTCGGATGCGGATATCGTTTTCTCGGCATGCGGTATTCCGTCATTCGTACGGGGTCATCAGGTGAAGGACGGCGTCGTCATCATCGATGGTGGTATCGCGAAACAGGATGGGAAAATCGTAGGTGATGTGGATGCGGAGAGTGTCACTCCGAAGGCATCATTCCTCTCGCCCGTCCCTGGTGGCGTGGGGCCGGTCACGATCGCGTGTCTTCTGCGACGCACCATGCAATTGGCAGAGCGATGAAAAACAGCGGTCGCACCCCGATGAAATACAGGGAGATTTTACGGGGTGAACCGCTCCAAAAGCGGAACGACCGCTCCTGCATATATAGGGATTCAACTCCTGTTTTTTTGTTGGTGCCACGGGAGAGAATCGAACTCTCATGATATCGCTATCGCGGGATTTTGAGTCCCGTGCTTGCCCCGCACTAAAATTTGCCTTCTGTATGCTGGTGCCCGGAGAGAGAATCGAACTCTCATGATATCGCTATCGCGGGATTTTGAGTCCCGTGTGTCTACCGTTCCACCATCCGGGCAATTTTTAGTGCGGGGTGAATCTACCGTTCCACCACCTCGGCATTTTAAGGCTTTCCTTCGCCGTAAACATAAAATCAGCATAGAGAATTGTCGGAGTCGTGTCAATCACCTATAATGGGGGAAGAATGTAGAATATGGAATGTAGAATATGGAATGAGATTTCCTGTTCTGGTTTTGTCTCTATTCGATATTCTCTATTCGATATTCCTCAAAGAAATGGCTAAAATAATCGCATTCGTGAATCAGAAGGGGGGCGTGGGGAAGACCACGACGACCATCAATATCGATCGGTACCTCGCCGACTTCGGAAAGAAAGTATTGCTCGTGGATCTCGATCCGCAGGGGAATGCTTCGTCGGGACTGGGTGTGGATGCGCGTAGTCGGGAGAAGAATCTCTACCATGCTATGGTGCTGGGACTCGATCCGAAGGAGCTCATCGTGACGACACCGGCGGAGCATCTCCACCTCATTCCCGCGGCGCAGGACCTGGCAGGGGCGGAGATAGAGATGGTGCACCTCGAGGGGCGCGAATTCCGACTGTACTATGTGCTCCGTGCGCTCCGTCCATACTACGACTATATCCTCATCGATAGTCCGCCGTCGCTCGGACTGCTCACGGTGAACGGACTCGTGGCGAGTGATGAGGTGGTGATCCCCGTGCAGACGGAGTACTACGCGCTCGAAGGGCTCTCTCAGCTCCTCGGAACGATTGAACTCGTGAAAGAGCACCTTCAGCCGAATCTGAAGATCATGGGGGCGATCTGCACGCTGTTCGACCGGCGCAATCGGCTCGCACGGCAAGTGGTGAATGAAGTACGAACACATTTCCCGGGACCGGTATTCGAGGCAGTAGTACCGCGGTCGGTGCGCCTCGCCGAGGCACCGTCATTCGGCAAATCCATCCTTGATTTCGATGCGTTCTCCAAGGGCGCGCGCGCGTACAAACAGGCGGCGCGGGAGATCATCGCATGGGATGAGAAGGCCAGGGAAGAATCCCTGCCCGACCGGCAGGCGGGAGGAATCAAGAATTGAGAATCATGTTCTATGGAAAACACAAAGCAAAAAACACAAAGATCAAACAAAGCACAAAGAAAAAAAGCACAAAACAGTTTGTGTATTGGGTTTTGATAGTTGTGTTTTGTTTGGTTTTTGTGTTTTGAAATTTGTAATTTGAATCACTATGGCACAGCAATACGGACTCGGGAGGGGGCTCTCGTCACTCATACCACCACGCAAAACGACCGAGCCACCGAAGGGTTCGCCTTTCGCGTATCCAGAGACACAGAATAATTCCACCGCCCCGACCCCTCCTCCAGATACAGCGGTGAAACCCCTGTCGGAAGATGGTGGATCGGCGATGGCGGGTGCTCTGCAGATCCCCGTCGCGTCTATCGTGCCGAATCCGCATCAGCCACGGACGCAATTCGACGATGCGAAATTGCAGGAGCTCGCGGCGTCGATCAAAGAGCATGGTATCGTCCAGCCAATCACGGTAACGAGACTCCCGGATGGGACATTCGAACTCATCGCGGGGGAGCGTCGCTTCCAGGCAGGGAAACTCGCAGGGCTGACCACGGTTCCGGCACTCGTTCGGGAAGCGGGCGAGCGGGAGAAATTAGAACTCGCCATTATCGAGAACACCCAGAGACACGATCTCAATCCCATCGAAGAGGCAAAGGCATATCTCCGATTGACCGATGAATTCGGCCTCAGTCAGGATGCCGTGTCGCAGAAGGTGAGCAAGAGTCGGAGTACGGTCGCGAATACTTTACGCCTCCTCTCGCTCCCGATAGAAATCCAGCGCGCCATCGCCGAGGGCAAGATCAGTGAGGGGCATGCCAAGGCACTCCTCTCTATCGAAAATGCAGAGAAACAACGCGCGCTGTTCGACCTCATCGTGAAGGGTGGTATGACGGTGCGTGAGACCGAAGCGAAAGTCCGTGAAATATCCGTCCGGCCGCATACGCGGGTGAGTCATTCTGCTGATCCAGATCTCCTCGCGAAGGAAAACGCACTCGCTGAACGATTGAAGACCAAGGTGAAGATCGTCCCCGTGGGTGCTGGTGGTCGCGTCGTCATCGAATTCTATTCCAAGGAAGAGCTCGGCGGACTCTGCGAGAAATTGAGCGAGACTCCGTAAAAAACAGCGGAGAGACCGCTGTATGAGCGCGAGCGCGAAGAGTGTTTGTTCGAAAAATCAGTATGACCAAGAAAATTGCCCTGTTTGAAGGGAGGAAAATTCGTCGGGAGTGGGATGAAAAAGAGGAGAAATGGTATTTCTCGATTGTCGATGTGGTTGCTGTCTTGACGGATCAGGCTGATTTTCAAACGGCTCGAAAATACTGGAACAAGTTGAAAGAAAGACTGGGAAAAGAAGGTAGTCAGTCGGTGACAAATTGTCACCGACTGAAGATGCTCGCTGGTGATGGGAAACTGTATTTTACCGATGTCGCTGATACCGAAGTGATGTTGCGTATTATCCAATCCGTTCCATCGCCAAAGGCTGAGCCATTCAAGTTGTGGCTGGCGCGGGCTGGTTACGAACGGCTCGAAGAGCAGTATGATCCGGAATTAGCTATCAACCGTGCATTGAACAGTTATTTGAAGAAGGGGTATAGTGAAAATTGGATCAATCAACGATTGAAGAGCATAGAAATCCGAAAAGCACTGACAGATGAATGGGAAAAGCGTGGTGTGAAAAAAGGCGATGAGTTCGCGATTCTTACCGATGATATTACTTTGGCTTGGGCTGGGATGCATGTGAGGGAGTACAAGAACTTGAAGGGACTGAAGAAAGAGAGTCTACGGGATAATATGACGAATCTCGAGCTCGTACTCAATATGCTCGCCGAGACAGCGACGGCCGAACTTTCAGCGAAGCACGCGCCGAAAAGTTTCGATGAAAATAGGAAAGTCGCGCGCGAAGGCGGTGGTGTGGCTGGCAGTGCACGGAAGGATATGGAGAAAAAACTCGGAAAGAGGGTAGTGAATAGCAGGAGATTTGAGAATCTCGCCAGAGGAAAACGACTGAAGAAATAAGAAAAACAGCGGTCTCTCCGCTGTTTCTCTTTGCCTTGTGATATAATCATAGAGAGAAAGCACAAAACAAAAAACACAAATCCGCCAGCTGGCGGACCAGACAAAACACAGTGCACAAAGCACAAAAATCAGTCGGGGTTCGTGTTTTGGTAATTGTGTTTTGTTTGGTCTTTGTGTTCTGATATTTTGTGTTTTGTACTGTATGTCTCTCTCGATTAGAAATTAGTAATTAGAAATTATCCCCATGTCTCTCTCCCGCACCCTCCAATACGCTTTCCTCGCCATCATCGTCACGACGGTCGGGTTTTCACTCTACCAGTGGAATGCCTCTCGCGCTTCCACGCAGAAAACCGCTCCGAACAACGGCCTCGTCGGCTACTGGAGTTTCAATGAAGGTACGGGTACTCTGGCAGGAGATGCATCGGTAAACAAGAACACTGGTACCCTCACCAACGGTCCGACCTGGGTGAGTGGCAAACTGGGGCAGGCGGTGAGTTTGGATGGAGTGAATGATTATATCGATATGGGGAATTCATCAGCTCTGAAGCCCTCGTTCCCATTCTCGGTTTCTACATGGGCGATGATACCATCTGGTGGTTCTGCTGTAATGATTACTACTGCAGATACAGTATCTCCAGTAGGAGAATACTCTGGCTACTCTGTTGCAATTGCTACCAATCAGATTGTTGCTATGGTTGGGAACAATGCTGGCTGGTGTAGTGGAACATATCGGAATGCATATGTTACGAATTCGACGACCCTCAATGTGAATCAGTGGTATCATGTAACGGCAGTTTTCACGAATGCGAGTAGTTTTAGTGTCTATGTGAATGGTTCGAGTGTGGCGTTGACTCAGAGTGGGACGAATGGAATTAGTATCGGGTATGCAGCAGGAGTTCCATTGCGTATTGGGAGGCGTTTCAATTCTTGTCCTGACACGACTTATTATGATAAAGGTATTGTTGACGAGCTTCGGATCTACAACCGCGCGCTCTCGGGGACGGAGATTACCAATCTCTACAACCTCGGCGCAGAGAGATTGAATGTCTCTCCGGTATCGAATCTCACC
Organism: Candidatus Moraniibacteriota bacterium; assembly: GCA_049289395.1. Taxonomy (GTDB): domain Bacteria; phylum Patescibacteriota; class Minisyncoccia; order Moranbacterales; family UBA1568; genus CAYTED01. The sequence continues at coordinate 6,108 of JBATLQ010000115.1, forward strand.
TCCGGGCTCGTCGGCTACTGGACATTTGATGGCAAGGACACCCCGTGGTCATCATCCAGTGCCGGCACCGCGACCGACCGCAGTGGGAATAGTAATACGGGAACGCTCACCAATATGAGCCAGTCCACGAGTCCCACCATCGGGAAGTTGGGGCAGGCACTTAACTTCGACGGGAGCAATGATTATGTGAACATTACTCATTCCGCGGCTTTGAACTTCGCCTACAATCAGGATTTTTCGGTGAATACCTGGGTGAAGATTCCTAGTGCGCAAAATAACACGGGCGGAGTAGTTAATATTATTCTTCAGAAATGGGTCAATACGGGTGGATATCCGTATGCCATTCGCCTCTACAATCAATCCTATGGAGTATCTGCCGACCGGGGGAAAATATTTGCTGTTCGTTATGATGGTACTAACATCCCGATTGTTACATCTTTGAGCGCAGTAAATGATAATGCATGGCACCTCCTCAGCTTTACCAAAAACGGATCGACGCTTTCTTTGTATATAGATGGTGTGGTGAGTGGTACGGCAACGGATACGACGACGGGAACGACGACGAATAGTAACCCTCTCTACATCGGTATTGAGGCAGGGACTACATATCCCCTGACTGGTCAAGTCGATGATACTCGTATCTACAACCGCGCGCTCAGTGTCACCGAGGTCCAGTCCCTCTACGACCTGGGGGCGAGTGACAAGGTGAATAGCGGTGTCTCCCAAAATCAAGGCACCGGTCGCCTCGACTCCGGTCTCGTCGGGTATTGGAAATTGGATGACGCGAGCGGCACCACCGCGACCGACTCCTCGACGAATGCGAACAACGGCACCCTGACCAATATGGAAGACCCGGGCGACTGGGTGACCGGCCAGATCGGAAACGCCCTTGATTTCGATGGTACCGATGAATATATTACGGTCGCCGATCCTGCCAGTGGCGTTCTCGATATTCCCGACACCTCCTCTTTCTCTCTCTCCGGCTGGTTCAATCGCGATACCTTTACGAGTGATCACACCATACTTGCCAAACGCAACGGTCAAACGGCTGGCGATACCGGCTATCTCCTCTATATTGACGACGCCACCGATGATCTGATCTTTGAGGTCTCCGATGGTACCGACGCATATTCCAGGAGTTCTACGAGTACTTTCACCGCGACCGGATGGAATCATTTTGCAGTGACCTTCAGTGATACTTCCGGGATGAGTGTTTTTATCAACGGAACCCTCAACCAAGACGCTTCTTCAGGCACGCTAGGAAATATTAATTCCCTCGCAAATGCCCTCGCCTTCCGAGTCGGATCTGAATCCGATGCCGGCAGCCCCTTTGACGGCAAGCTGGATGATCTCCACATCTACAACCGCGCCCTTTCTGCCGACGAGATCTCCCAGCTCTACCGCCTCACCACACCGACGGGAGTGGATACGAGTCTGAAGGGCTATTGGTCATTCAACGGTCCCGACCTCTCCGGCACTACCGCCTACGACCGCAGTGGCAGTGCGAACAACGGCACCCTGACGAACGGTCCAACGGCTACCATCGGCAAGCTCGGCCAAGCCCTTAATTTCGACGGGGTGAATGATTATGTGGATGCGGGAAACTCAGCCTCAATTATGCCGACATTTCCATTTACGGTTTCTGCTTGGATGATGGTTCCATCTGGTGGCACTGCAATCATTACGACGGCAGATGTCGCTGGGAATGGAGAATACTCTGGATATTCAGTGTATATGAGTACAGCAGGTGCTACTGCGGCGATTGGAGACAATACAGGCACCTGTAGTAGCTCGTTTCGAAATCAATTTGATACGACGGCGACGACATTTGCGGTGAACCAGTGGTATCATATCACGGCAGTTTTCACGAATGGCACGAGCTTCAGTATCTTCGTCAATGGTTCGAGCGTGGCAGTGACTCAAAACGGAAATAATGGTTTGAATATCGGATATGCCGTTGGTGCTCGGCTTCGTATGAATAGGAGATATGGAGGATGTTCTGGCACGACCAGTTACTTCAATGGCTCTCTCGACGAAGTCCGTATCTACAACCGCGCATTGAGCAGTACCGAAATCTCCGCCCTCTACAACTCCGGCCGCTAACTTAGAGGTTCGACCTCTAAGTGCCATTCGTGGCTCAGGAAAGGAAAAAACAGACTGCCCGAAACGCTTCGCGTATGCGATGCGGGCGGGCGGACAAGCCCCTGTGAAATCGCGAGCGGTCGTTCCCTATTTTTCACATCGGTCGTTCCGCCTACGGGCGGTGCGTCCGCTGTGATAAAATAACTTCAACGAGCGGACGCACCGTTGTAGAGCAGCAAAACAACCATTCCTCATCAAAACAATATGACAAAGAACTCAGAAAAAAACTTGGCGATATTCGAAGGGGCAAAAATTCGTCGCGTGTGGGATGAAGAACGGCAAATGTGGTATTTCTCCATAGTTGATGTTATTCGAGTATTGACCGATAGTCCGAATCCGACGGACTATTTGAAGAAACTGAGGAAAAGGGATTCCGAACTCGGAAAGTACATAGGGACAAATTGTCCCCAGGTAGCCCTGCTCACTGAGACTGGAAATTCTTTTAAAAAGGACGGCCCTTTATTTTTTTCGGGAAAGATTTAGAGGTATTTTTCTTTGCCTTCCTTCTTCAGGGTGGCGATGAGATCTTTCATCTTGCCGGCTTCGTTTTTGTG
>JBATLQ010000116.1:0-3100 GCA_049289395.1 Candidatus Moraniibacteriota bacterium
CGAAGTATTGCCCCTGTTCAAGCTCGATGACATCGAAACATTCTGATCCGTATCCATCCTTCAGCGGATTCACATTTACGGCTTCGCGCCCGCTCACCGTCATACGCCATGCTTTCGGCAGGATAAATGTGAATCCGAGACGGAGGTCCACAGCATGTGACTGCACCTGGAACTGATCCAACTCTGGGGAGAAGCCAATCTCTCCTTTTTCGGTACGATCGAGGATTTGTTGTCGTGAAAGTACTGCCATATATTTTATACTGAAATGATGAGGTTTTTTATCGCTTCCAAAGGATGATATTGACCCTCGAGGTTCTGAACGATTTCTAATGCGAGGCTATGATCCTTTTTTTCTGCCCGTTCGAAAGTTTTCTCTGGCAACGCGACCATGATTGGCTTATGTGTATTCTTCCGCGCAATAAGCTTCCTCGCGGCGGCATAGTGATTGTCATAGATATGCGCATTGGAAATCGTATGCGTATAGACGCCAGGACGCACGCCGAGTTTCTGTGCAAGGATACAGAGAAGAAGCGCGAATCCCGCCACATCCGCAGGAAATCCGAGAATCATATCATTGGAACGGACGATATTGTGCAGATGAAGCCGTCCGCCGATGATATTGACAGTGAAAGTATATGGACAAGGAACATTTTTTCTCGCCACACCGCCGAGACCATCACTCGATGGGTCCCATGTCACCACGACTCCATGTCGGGAACTCGAATCCTTTTGTAATAAAGAAATGAGTTTCCCGAGTTGATCGCGACCGAAGTGCTTGCGCCATCGATACCCATACGCGACGGTCACCACATCTCCCGGATTCGTAAACAAATCCCAAATCTTGGTATAACTCCGAAGAAAATCGGCCGGTTTCCGACTCCCGGAAATGAACCATATCTGTTCGGCAACAAACATCCGAATCGGAATCTTGCGAAGAGTCAGGAGTGGAAATCCTTCTTTTTCTATGTCCAAAGAAAATGTCAGCCCCGGAATGGCGGTTGTCTCATGACCCGTACGACGATTCACTTCGCGAATACCATTCCTGAGAATGTTCTTCAGAAGATTTTGGTAGAGAGAATCAAATGATGTCATATTTTGACAGTATTTCATTTTCCACATAAAATGGCAACATCACCCCTAAATAAAGCCAAAATATGACTGTCAAATACCCATTCATCCCTAAAGGAAGAACTATTCATTATGTGCCTCTGGACAATGAGTTCATGCGGGCCGCCAAAGAACATGCCCGACAATTTTCTCTCGACAAGGTCATGCCGACAGCATCCGTAGTTGTCAAAGATGGAAAAATCATCGGCATGGCGGCAAATGGAAGCGACTACCACGAAAAAAATATCTGCGAACGAGTCAAGCAAAATATCCCGACCGGACAAGGGTACGAGCTCTGTGAAGGCTGTCATTGGAAGAATCACAGCGAGACAAAAGCAGTACAAGATGCGAAGAAAAAGGGTTTCGATACCGCTGGAGCGGATCTCTATCTCTGGGGTCACTGGTGGTGTTGTTCGGATTGTTGGGACGCCATGCTGTCCGCGTGTATCGGTCAGGTCTTCCTCCCTGAAAAGAGCGAGGTTCTCTACAACAAAAATCATCCTGATAATATCGTCGGGAAACAATTTGAGTCGTAATTCTCGAAAAAATTACACAAACAAAATAACTCGCCTTACTGGAAAGGTGAGTTATTTTATATTGAAGAAGATATATTATTTTTCGCCCTTCTGCTCTACCCACTGCCCCTCATGTTTTTGGAGAAAAACCTGAAATGACTCTCTTACATCTTGAGTCCAGATCACCTCACCAAACCCTGTCACATCAACGGAAAGCCGATCCAAGTGCGACATCTGATGCCGTAATGTCTGCACGAGGATTTTCACATTTCCCCGATCGACATACTGCTCGAAAGCATACAGGATGTAGTCCAATCGCTCAATAATATCGAAAACCAGGCATTCGTTCCGATTCTGTACGGCGAGATTATTCATGATGCTTCTTGCAGATTCCGGAAATGCCGTCGAGTTTTTCAGACTAAATTGAAGCAAAAAGGCCCTTTCGAAGTCTCGATACAATCCTGCATCAAGAGAACTATACCGCTTTTGAAAAGCAATATATTCATTGACATCCCCCTCGACTGTCTTATCAATATAGAGTGTATCTTTTTTTATTTCGCCTTCACCATGATCATGGATAAGAAGTGCGGTTAGCAGAAGTGATTCGTCAAGAACCACATGTCCCTTCAGTTTATATATAACAATCTTTCCAAGAATGGTGAGCGAGTAGGAATGTTGGAGAGAGTCCTGCACTCGTGCCCCCCCTCATCATTATTATTCGAATATTTTGACCAACGAATAACTCCGGGCAAAGAAATTTGTCCGCTTTTCCAAACATCTATGATTCCCTTCCATTCTGCATTATCAATCATACAGAGAGAGGTATATTTCTTACGCTTTCAAAATCTGTTCCATCACCGCATCGGTTGCGGCGAGGAGCTCGGTCAGTCCCTGGTCGTTCACGATGGTGAAGTCGGCCTTCGCGCCGATTTCTGGAATATGCACTTCCGTCGGCACAAGTTCCAATTTCTGAAAATATACGAAATCCTCCTGGTCATCACTTTTCTCACCGCGCGTCCTCGCACGCTCCCACCGGAGTTTCTGCGGTGCCGTCACATAGAGAATGAAACTCGGCGAAAATTCCCGAACGAAATCATAATCCTCTGGAAAACGAAGTCCATTGATAGAAATAATTCCCTCCGCCGTTTCCACGTGTGGTCGAAGCGCCTTGCCGAGAATGTCCTTGCCGAAACGCTCCTTGAGGAGCATCGCGAGCCACTGCTGATCATCCTTGGAAAAACGTTCGAAATACAGTGAAAGGGTCTCCTTGATCGGATCGGCGAAACGGAGGAGGTGCGCGCTATACCTCGTCTTCAAATAATGCGCAACCGTATCCTTTCCAGATCCGGTTTCCCCGACGAGGCCGATGACCATCTTTTGTTTGGCATTCATGCTCACCTTCTCTGTTAAATTATATTTTAAGTCTCATACTCGGCCCCATCGTAGAGCAAATAGTCATATTTTCGATCATTTTCCCT
>JBATLQ010000117.1:0-21391 GCA_049289395.1 Candidatus Moraniibacteriota bacterium
GTATGTGTATCGAGTCACCGAATGCAGATCTCAGTTTTTCGAAGGCGTATTTCGTGAGTAGAGTATCATGCTCGCGCAGGATTGTCAGGTCGATACTTTCGATGAAGTCGATCGCCGCACCGAGTCCGATGGCACCGGAGATATTCGGTGTACCCGCTTCGAATCGGTAGGGAATCTCGCGATATTCGGGCAGGGGAGAGCAGGAGTCGATCACCATCCCCCCACCAAAGGTGACGGGCGGGAGCTGTTCAAGGATTTCTTTCTTCCCATACAGTACGCCGATGCCGGTCGGTCCATACCCCTTGTGTCCGGAGAACGCGATGAAGTCGGCGTCCCACTCCTTCGCGTCGATCGCGACATGCCCCACCGCCTGTGCCGCGTCGATGATGGTGATACATTTCGGATTTTTTTCCTTGATGATACGGACGATATCCCCGACCGGATTGATGCCTCCCGTGACATTCGAGATAGCGGTGAATGCGGTGATGCAGGTCTGTCCATCGACGAGACTCCCGAGTCTGTCGATATCGATCAGACCTTCATCCGTGCAGGGAGCGATACGAAGTTCGATATTTTTCGTCCGCGCGAGTTCTTTCCAGGGGAGAAAATTCGAATGGTGTTCGAGTTCGGTCACGACGATATTGTCACCTGTCTTTATTGAAGAGGATAGGAGTTGTGCGGCGAGATTGATACTTCCCGTCGTTCCGGAAGTGAAGATGATCTCATCAGGTGATGCCTTGATGAATGTCGCCACTTTTTTCCTCGAGGTTTCGAAGGCGAGGGTCGCCCGTTCGGCGAGGGGGTAGAGACCTCGTCCGATATTGGCAGAGTATGATTCCTCATATTCCCGTTCAGCCGAAAGAACCGATTCCGGTTTAAGGGAAGTCGCCGCCGAATCAAGGTAGACGAGCTCTTTTTGTCGACCGAATATGGGGAAATGAGATTTCATAGGGGAGTTTTTAGGATTGACGATGAATGAGGATGTCCTTCTGAAATCCTTCCGCGATGAGTTGTACGGCATCTCCTCTCGATATGCCCCGGCTCGCTAGGGCGAAGATCTGCTCTTCCTTGGGTGCGCTCGTCGTGGCGGCATGATGGCAGATGACTTCCTGATTGAGGATTTCGAGCACAGGATTCGTTTCGATGCTCGCGGTAGCGGAGAGGAGGAGGTTGCGATTTTCCTGGGTGGCGACTACATCTCTCGCCTTCTTCTCGATGCGGATGGTTCCGTGATAGTGAAATGACGCCGTATCATCCAGGACGGATTTCACGAGTGCGCTCGACTTCGTCTGTGGAGCGAGATGGTGTTGGATGATGTTGAGGAAGTGTCGATCCTCATCGTTCCCTATGTAGAGACCGTAGATAATTGCTTCCGCACCAGGAGCAACCAATCGGAATTTCAGATCACCGGAGCGATTCTGCAGGAAGAAAACCACCTTCTCGTTTTCGCCGAGGGTATAGGTTTTTTTCTTATCGTGGGAGATGTCGAGGTATTTCATATACAAAGCACAAAGAATCAAAACACAAAGACCAAACAAAACACAAAAATCAAAAACACAAATCTATTCAGTCCCCATCCCTTGTTTGGTCTTTGTGTTTTTTTGTTTTGTGTTTTCTCGGTCATCCGACCGAGCCTTCCATCTCCATATTGATCAGTCGGTTCAGTTCAATCGTATATTCGAAAGGGATTTCTTTGGTGACCGGTTCGATGAATCCGTTGACGAGGAGAGCGCGGGCGTCATTGTCAGAAATGCCACGGGAGTTGAGAGCGAAGAGTTTGTCGGCATCGATGCGTTCGACTGATGCTTCGTGTTCGACGATCGCGCTGCCCTCACGGATACGCATGTTCGGGTAGGTGTCAGATCGGGACCGTGAGTCCAAGATGAGTGCATCGCAGGCGACGGAGGATCTCGCATTGGTCGCGCCCGGGGCGACATGGACGATACCGCGGTAGGAAGTGACTCCACCATCCTTGCTGATGGATTTCGAGACGACGCGTGATGATGTATCACTTGCGAGATGGATCATTTTCGCGCCCGTGTCTTGTGTCTGGTGTTTGCCGGCGTAGGCGATGGAGAGCATTTCTCCCCGTGCACCTTTCCCGGTGAGGTAGACGGCGGGGTATTTCATGGTTACGCCGGATCCGATATTGCAATCCACCCACTCCATGATGGCACTCTCTTCGGCGCGCGCTCTTTTGGTCACGAGGTTATAGATATTCTTGCTCCAGTTCTGCACGGTGGTATAGCGGACGCGCGCATTTTTCTTCACGATGATTTCGACGACGGCCGCATGGAGCGAAGCGGTGGCATAGATAGGCGCGGTACACCCTTCGGTGTAGTGGAGGAAACTCCCTTCATCGGCGATGATGAGGGTGCGTTCGAATTGTCCGAAGCGTTCGGCATTGATACGGAAGTATGCCTGGAGTGGGAGATCGATCTTCACATTTTTCGGGACATAGATGAATGATCCGCCCGACCAGACGGCAGAGTTCAGTGCGGCGAAGGTGTTGTCATGTGCCGGAACAAGTGTACCGAAATACTCCTTGACGAGATCTGGATGCTTTCGTACAGCGGTATCCATATCGCAGAAGATGACCCCCTTTTTCTCCAGGTCTTTGAGGACGCTTTCATAGACGACTTCGCTCTCATACTGGGCGGAAACGCCCGCGAGAAAGTCGCGCTCGGCTTCGGGGACGCCGATGCGGTCGTAGGTTTCTTTGATCTCATCCGGGAGATCTTTCCAGGAAGAAACGCTCTTCTCGGTCGCCTTGAGATAGTAGGTGATGTCATCGAAATCGATTTTCGAGAGATCCGGTCCGAAGGAAGGGAGTGGTTTTTTTTTGAATAGCTCGAAGGCTGTGAGCCTTTTGTCGAGCATCCATTTCGGCTCTCGTTTGGCACGAGAAATATCGGTCACGGTTTTCTTCGTGAGACCGCGCTTTGTTTTCTCGACCGACCGTTCCTTCATGGAGAAGCCGTAGCGGTAATCGAAATTGACATCTTTTTTCGGTGCAATTTTTTTCATAACAGCGTATAATTTTGAATTTCTAATTTTGAATTTCGAATCCCTGTCTGTCGGCAGACAGGAATTTTGAAAAACGAATGTTTTAAATTTCGAAAATGAGGAATTGTGACTTGAATCGAAATTCAAAATTCTTCATTAAAAATTATTTCTCAAATCCCTCTCTGAACACTTCCTTCACGAGCGATGCAGTGCCGACTTTCTCTATGGTGCCTCGCTTCATGACGATGACCACATCGGGTTTCATGATGGAGAGGAGTTTTTCGGAATGCGTGATGATGAGTGTCGTACACTCCGTTCTCTTGGAGGCGAGGAGGAGCTTCCCGATTTTTTTCACGGCATCGATATCGGCACCGCTGTCGATTTCATCCAAGATAAGAAATTTCGGCGCGTACATGAGTGCTTGGAGTGCTTCGAGCTTCTTCTTCTCACCACCAGAAAAGCCATCATTCATGGAGCGAGTGAGGTGATCGACGGTGAGTCCGAGTGCTGTTGCATGGGCGATAGCGCGGTTGCGAACCGCGAGGGGATCACCCTCCTTCTCGAAATGCAATCGGAAGAGGTCGAATGCGGAGACACCGGGGAGCGAGAGCGGATTCTGGAAAGAGAGGAATATGCTGAGAGCGCTTCGTTTTTCGGGAGTGAGTGCATCGATGCGTTTCCCGTCGAAAGTAATCTGGGATCCTCTCTTCAGGGTATATCCCGGATGTCCGGCGATGGCATGCGCAAGGGTCGATTTCCCAGCGCCATTGGGACCGAAGAGCGCATAAACCTTCCCCGCTTCAAATGAGAAGGAGATATTCTTGATGATATTTTTTCCGTCGGCGCTGACGGAGAGGTTCTTCAGTTCAAGCATATATATATAAAGCACAATTTACAAAACACAAAAACCAAATAAAATTATAAATTTAAATACTCAAAGCCATCTCTGCTTGTGTTTTGGTTACTGTGTTTTGTTTGGCTTTTGTGTTCTGAGTTTTGTGTTTTTGATCCTATGAGATCCGCAACGCTCATGCTGGAAAGTGTATTTTCTATCGCTTCGCCGAGCTTCCTCCATACTTGGTTGGTCTGGCAGTGAGTGAGTGTGGGGTAGGGGGACGCAGTGGACATTTTCGGCGGGGCGAAGGGAATCATCTTGCCGTCGAGCGCGAGGATCACTTCCCAGACGGAGATGCATTTCGCGTCTCTCGCGAGTGCATACCCACCGGAGGCACCTTTCTCCGAACAGATCACGCCTGCTTTCTTCAACTGTTGGAGGATTTTTTGGAGATACTCCTCAGGGAGATTCTCTTCCTTTGCGAGCGCGTGGGCGGATATTTCGCCGATATGCGCGATGCCGACGAGCGCCCTGAGCCCATAGTAAGCTTTCTTTGAAATCTTCATAATATGAGACTAATTTAGTCCTATATTACGGTGTATGATGAAAAAAGTCAAGTTTCGTTCTTGATTGTTGGGGAAAATCAAGGTAGAATCAATGCCTATGATTACACCACAACAGGCGGAAATAATGGCTCCGGCGGGGAGCTTCGAGAGCCTCGCCGCGGCGATACAGGGGGGATGCGACAGCATCTATTTCGGCGTGACTCAGCTCAATATGCGTTCCCGTGCGGCGGATAATCTCACGCTCGCCGATCTCGCGGAAGTGGCGCGTATTTGTCATGCCAAACATATCAAAGCCTATCTCGCGGTGAATACCCTCCTCTACGATCATGATACGAAGTTGATGAAGAAGATTGTGGATGCGGCGAAAGAGAATAAAATTGATGCGATTATCGGATTCGACTTCGCGACGCTCCAATACTGTAATGAGATCGAGATGCCGGTGCATGTATCGGTACAATTCTCCGTTTCGAATTATGAATCACTGAAATTTTTCGCACCGCTCACGAATCGCGTCGTGCTCGCCCGGGAATTGACGCTCGACCAGATCCGTGCGATCGCGACGAAGATTCGTGAGGAGCAGTTGCTGGGCAATGAGGGCCGCCTCATGGAGATTGAGGCGTTCGTACACGGGGCGCTCTGCGTGGCACAGTCCGGGCGTTGCTTTATGAGTCTCTATACGGATAATGCGTCGGCGAATCGTGGTGCGTGCCGACAGAATTGTCGTCGGGCATACAAGGTGACGGATGTCGAAACGGGGAAAGAGCTCGTGATCGATAATCAATATGTCATGAGCGCGGCGGATATCTGTATGATTGATAAAGTGCCGGAATTACTTGCTGCAGGAATCCAAGTCTGGAAGATCGAGGGGCGCGGTCGTTCACCGGAGTATGTCGAGACGGTGACCCATGCTTACAAGCAGGCGCTCCTCGATGTGGCGAACGGCACTTATACGAGAGAAAAGATCGCGGAGTATTTCGATGTTTTGAAAACGGTGTATAATCGGGGATTGTCGCATGGCAATTACTACCTCGGAGAAGAAATCGGCGCATACAGTGATGTGCATGGATCGAAGGCGACGAAGGAGAAAGTTGCTCTCGGTGTCGTGAAGAAATACTTTGCGAAGGCGGGTGTGGCGGAAGTGTTGCTTGATGCGGGGGAGTTGGCGATTGGAAATGAGGTGAAGATTCTTGGTTCTACGACGGGCGTGTATTCTGCGATCATCGATGAGCTCCGTGCTACCGATCAGACGCCGATTGAGATTGGGAGGAAAGGCGACATCGTGACTTTTCCGGTAACAGAAAGAGTAAGGGAGAATGATCGGGTATACCGTTGGCAGGATGCCAAGCGATAATTTCTAATTTCGAATTCAGAATTTCGAATCAATTTGGAAAAGCGAATGTTTCAAATTTCGAAAATTAAGAATTAAGATTTGAATCAAAATTCAAAATTAGGAATTCAAAATTATATTTTTATGGGCGTAAAACGGATTACCATTTGTCACAAAAGAAATGACTGCATCGGTTGCGGTTCGTGTGTTCTCCTCGCGCCGAAGACTTGGAAGATGAATGCTGAGGATGGGAAATCCGACCTCGCGAATGCGAAGTGGAAGGGCGAAGAATTCATGGTCTCGACCATCGATGAAAATGAATACGAAGAGAACAAAAAAGCCGCCGATGCCTGCCCGGTGAACATCATCCGTTTGGATTGAAAAACAGTAGTGAAGCCCTTGTTGGTAGGGAGCGGTCGTTCCGCTTTTTGAGCGGTGCGACCGCTGTTTGAATTCCTTTTTTTTATACTCCTCCTTATATGAATAACTTCTGGGAAACATTAGAAAAACCGTTTTTCGTCCTGGCACCGATGGCGGATGTTACCGATGCGGCTTTTCGGCGTGTCATCGCGAAATATGGACGGCCGGATGTCATGTGGACGGAATTCGTATCGTGTGATGGTCTCTGCCATCCCGAAGGAAGGCAGGCACTTTCGATTGATTTACTCTACACCGAAGATGAACGACCAATCGTGGCGCAAGTGTTCACCGCGCATCCGGAGAAAATGCGCGAGGCGGCGAAGTATATCCTCGAACTCGGTTTCGACGGACTCGATATCAATATGGGTTGTCCGGAGAAAAATATCGTGAAGCAGGGGACAGGTGCGGCGCTTATGCAAAATCCGGAACTCGCGAAAGAACTCGTCCTCGCGGCAAAGGAAGGAGTGGAAGAGAGGATTCCGGTTTCCGTGAAAACGCGTGTCGGATTCAATGCTGATGAATTGGAGACATGGCTCCCGGCGCTCATCGAGGCGAAACCCGCGGCAATTACGATTCACGCACGGACGAAGAAAGAAATGTCGCTCGTCCCGGCGAATTGGGATCGCGTGAAACGAGCAGTCGAAATCGCTCGTGGATCGGGCGTGCTCATCCTCGGGAACGGGGATGTGAAGAATTTGGAAGAAGCACAGGCGAGAGTTTCTGAAACCGGTTGCGATGGCGTGATGATTGGCCGAGGCATTTTCGGCAATCCGTGGCTGTTCGATGAGACGAAGAAAGAAATTTCTGTCGAGGAAAAACTCCGAGTGATGGTGGAGCACACGAAACTCTACGAAGAACTCTTTGCGGGGAAGAAAAGTTTCGAATTGATGAAAAAACACTATAAAGCGTATGTGCACGACTTCCCCGAGGCGAAAGAGCTCCGTGTGAAACTGATGGATTGCCACACGGCGAAGGAAGTTTCAGACATCGTGGATGTATTTCTGGGAAAATAGTATACACTATTTTATATATACACTAACTGACGGCCGTCAGTTAGTGTATATATTTTTTTCTTGAGAAAATGAAGATAATAAGAGAGAGAATGGGAAAAAAAACCGCAACGAATCCTCGTAGGATTTGTTGTGGCTTTACATCATCGTTCACTTGGAGGTTGAACCTCCAAGTAAGGATTGAGGCTTGGGAGAAAGAAAAAACCGCATGTCGTCCTCGTGGGATTTCATGCGGTGGAGTGACTTCGGACTGGATCAGTCCTTAGTCGGTGGCGAGTTGCCATTGACGGGTTTCGCCGGCACCGAGTGGGACAACGCGGTTGTCGCCATACGGGTAGTCCTGCGGAACCTCCCATGGATTGCGCTCAATGATGATTTCGTCTCCGCATGGTTGGAAGCCCGCGCTTTCAGGTCCATTGATACTCATGAAGTTTTCGAAGCGTTGGTCAAGTGCCCCGACTCCATCAAATGCTTCAGCGTAGAGTGAGAGGCTGACCGGTGCGACATAGGCGCCAGCGCATCCGCAATCCGCAAGTTTCGCTTGTCCGGTTGGACCGTACTTCGGATGTGGGGCAGTGTCATCGCCGGCACTGATATTGGTATGCTCATCGAGTATCGCCTGCATGAGAGCAGCTTGGTCACTTGGGTATTTGTAGACAGGGAGACAGTACCGGAAGGGGCGAAGCCCTCCTTCAAACAAGCTGTTGATGGTGTACCAGAGATGCTGTGGCGTGATGGTACCTCGTATCATGCCGGTTGTATTGGCAATTACGAATTCTACCGCTTCCTTGGCGGTCATGTGTTCGACGCTGAGCTTGAGCTTCGGATATTTTCCCGTAACCCATGAAAGTTCGTACGCAACGAAGTGGCGTTCGAGATCGAGAATCTGATTATGTACCGCGGATTCCCCGTGTACCATGAGTTCGACGCCGTATTCTTCCATCATCGCGATGGGAGCTTCGATATCACGGAGACTCGGCGCGCCGTATTGAGATCCTGTCGTTCCATGGCGCGTATTCTTCGGATAGAACTTAAATCCAGGAAAGCCACAGCCTTTCGCGAGGAGTACATCATTTTCACTGGTTTTCGGATGTACATAGAGTGTCATGCGCGGAAATCTGTTTGCCCTCTCGGGTGAAAACCCCTGTGTGATGAGGGCATCGACGATTTCTTTTCGATAGGCGAGGCCCTCAGGCACCGTCGTGACGGGACCGGTGTTGGGCATGATGATCATGCTGTCATATATGGCGGCGGATTGTCCGACGACGGCCTCCATTTGAGGTCCTCTGCGGACATGCCCGTGCATATTAACAGGTCGTCGCATCGAGAACTTCATGATGCGATCGTCTGAATCGCGTTGCAAGACTTTGAATGTCATGGTTATGCTCCTTGTTGGTGTTGCGGTTATTGGGAGTGTTGCATGAGGTAGTTTTGAAACCGTTCGCTTTCGGGGAGAAGATTCGCGAAGAATCGTGCTGGATCACCAAGCCAGAAGGGGACCGATGTGAAGGAAACTGCTTTGACGCCTCTCTCGAAGCAATCGCACGCATCATCCCCATTGATCATTCCTCCGGAGGCAATTGTGTCCACTTCAGATGGGAGTCGCTTAACGAGTTTGTCCACCAAGCATAGAGTGCTTTGCTTGATGATTGGACCAGTGAGTCCTGATCGCCCATCGTTTGGGTCGGTGACGGGTTTTCCGTCAGTGTGCCGGCGAATAACTCCCCCGAGAGAATTCCCTCCGATGACAGCTCGAATGACATCCGTGTATCTGGCGATGAGATCAATGACGCCGATGATAAATTCTTCGGTGACTACTGGCGTCGATGAGAAATCAAGCTCCGGATGTTGGACGGAAAGTTCGTGAAGCTCTCCTTTCGTTATGTAACGGGGGATTTTCATCCATCCTGGTTTCTCTAGCTTCATAGTTCGAAGACCATCGCAAAATGTTTCCATTGCCCGGAGGTTGAATCCAATCGGTGGCTGATCTAGGTTTGGACACGCTGTATTGAAGTCGAGAGCGCTTATCCCGGGATGCTTATGAAACATCCGAACGAGCTGGAGGAACATCTCGGGAGTTTTTGCTGTCAGACTGGGAACAATCGGAATGATGCTCTTGTATGGAAGCGCATCAAGGACAGCCTGAGCTCCCGCGCCTGGCATGCCAAAGGAATTGTGTCCGGCGCCTACCGACATAAACTTGTCATAGTCTGGCGGCCAGAAAAGGTTATTGCCTGGGTTACCGGTGGAGGCTTCAAGGCCGACTGATCCGAAGCCTGCTGCGCCGAGCGGAATGTCGGGTCGCATCAGCTGCTTGAGCTCATCGGGGTGCCGAAGTGCTCCGGCGCCGAGGATGATCGGATATTGCATTTCGATACCACCAACGATGAATGGCTTCACTTGATACCTCTCTTTCTGGGTTGTGGATTGTTAAGGTTGTCTACCGAACTTGGTATTGTGGCTAATGTAAGGGAAAAGTGGTATACTGTCAAGGAAGTTTTTGACTCGCAACAAAAAGAGCAGTGAGAGTTTTTTACAGCGGAGGCACCGCTGAAACAGCGGAACCACCGTTGTAAAAAACTTCCTCATATACGATTGCATTGCTTCCTTAACACTTTCGAGGAGGAGAAGAAAATGACACCGAGCGCTCGTCGGAATTTGGAGATTTTGCTTCAGAAGGCAAGAAGAATATCGAGTGCCTTGAGAGTAGAACACCGTATCGATCGCTTGCGTGATGATGTGGGTAAGCGCGAAGAAGCACTCGCAGTCATCGCTACAATTGAGCGATATTGTCAGCGGAAATATGCGCCAAGCACTTACCCTGCGGTTGTCGTCTCTGCTGCGCGATTTGCGAGCAATTGTTTCTTGCGGGGCGAGTTCTCGAACCCGCTTTCTGCGACGAGGTACCTCGCGTATCTCTTTACGGAAGCAGACTCGGTACGCTCTCGATATCAATCGGATCTCGAGCTGTATCTCTGGCGATTTCAACAGAGGCTCTCAAGTCGGTTCAACAGCGAGATGAGGAGGGTCGAGAGAAGAAGAGTGGCGTCGGTCTGAATACCGGGTCGTGACAGGAGGCATACATCGTATGCCTTTCTTTTTTTTGCCAAAAAGCATATACTGGCTCATTGAATGAAAGGACTTATGAATATCGCGATGCTTATTTCTGGTGGGGTGGATAGCTCGGTGGCACTCCGATTGCTTCATGACGCCGGTCATACGGTACATGCTTTCTATCTGAAGATTTGGCTCGAGGATGAATTGGCATTCCTCGGGGAGTGTCCGTGGGAGGATGATCTGAAGTATGCGCGCGCGGTCTGCGAGGCAGTGAGCGTTCCCTTGGAAGTCGTCCCATTTCAGAAGGAGTACTGGGATCGGGTCGTATCGTATACGATCGCTGAAGTGAAAGCGGGGCGCACCCCGAATCCCGATGTGCTCTGCAATGCGCAGATCAAATTTGGCGCGTTCTACGATTACCTCGCTTCAAGGCAAGATATTCATTTTGATAAGATCGCGACGGGGCATTATGCGCAAACAGAAGAAGTGGTCGTATCGGATGGTATTTTTTCTTCGCCTTCTCGACTTATCAGTGCTTTCGATGACCGAAAAAATCCCCTCAATCAACACCAATCAAAGGGATTTTTTCGAACCGAAAGCATTTCTTCGGACAAATCGAAGCCAGCAGAAAAAACACATCCGATACGACCTGAGAAAAAAATGATATTAAAAATGTCCCCTGACCCCATGAAGGATCAAACATACTTTCTCTCTCAGCTCTCGCAGGAACAATTGGCGAAGGCGTGTTTTCCCATCGGGCATTTGCAGAAAGGGGAAGTGAGAATGCTCGCAGAAAAATATGATTTACCGAATGCGAAGCGGAAGGACAGTCAAGGGATTTGCTTCCTCGGGAAGGTCGCCTTCGACCAATTTCTCGAGTTTCACCTCGGGAAAAAAGGAGGAGACATCATCGATCTGAAGACCGGGGAAGTAATCGGCACGCATGATGGGTTCTGGTTCTATACCATCGGGCAACGGCGAGGCATCAAGCTCTCTGGCGGACCCTGGTTCGTCGTGAAGAAGGACACAGAGAAAAATCTTATTTTCGTTTCGAATCAGTACCGGAGCGAGGAAATGTTCCGGGATACATTCGAGGTGGGTGACCTTCATTGGATCAGCGGTTCAACCCCTGTGAAAAAAGAGTTATCAGTAAAGCTCCGGCATGGAGAGAAAATGTATTCCTGTGAAGTATCGTTCCTCGGGAATGGAAGTGCAAGAGTGAAACTCGTCGATGAAGAAGACAAAGGTATTTCCCCAGGTCAATTCGCCGTGTTCTATGACGGAGAATACTGCCTCGGCGGGGGAACAATACTCGAAGAGAAGGAGGTATGATGTTTCAGCAGGAAGATTTATGCTTTTTGATTTCAGAATTTTTGTGAGAATAAAAAGCCCGGGCATTGCACGGGCGGTGGAGATGGCGGCGGTCAGAGCAATGGGGTGAGATTCGCTTCAGTTGCGATTACAACGAAGCGGTTGTCGATGACACTCCCCGCCGTTTCTGGAGACAATTCGCCGGAAGTGATGAGGATCTCGCGGGCACTGAGCTTGAGAGCAAAGGAACTTTTTGGTGTTGCGGATCGATACGCATCCACGAGAGAACGAAAGTCGGGGATTGCAGCGTAGTCAACGGTCATGCGTTGCCCCAGCAATGTAATTTCAATGGACGGTTCGGAGCCGGAATTACCGGAGGTAATCCGAAGTGTCTCATTGTATGTAAAGAATCGTGCGTTTTTGATTGGCATGGCGTTTTCCTTCCATTTCTCTGGTTGTGGAGGTACAGATGAACAGAATATGGCATACTGATGTATATGTCAATATCAGAAAGAAGAAGGGTGTTTTTTGAAAAAATACTCGTCGACTTCTTTAGAAAAGTCGGGCGGGAATATTTGCCATGGAGAAAAAAGGATGTGACCGCGTATGAAGTCTGGGTGAGCGAGATCATGCTTCAGCAGACGCAGGTGTCGCGCGTTATCGGATACTATGAACGGTTTTTGAAAAAGTACCCGACCGTTCAACCACTCGCGAAATCCAGTTGGGAGGAATTCCTCCCGTATTATGAGGGACTCGGTTACTATGCGCGTGGAAGAAATATGTTGCTCGCTGCGAAAGTCATCGTCGCAGAGTATGATGGGAAATTCCCATGCGATAGGAGGTTGCTGGAGGCGATACCAGGCATCGGTCCCTATACGGCTTCGGCGATTCTCTCTTTCGCATATGGTGAAAATCACCTCGCCTGGGATACGAATCTCAATCGCGTGATTGGGCGATTTTTCTTTGGGAGTAGGCGAGCGGAATTCGATACAGAAGATATGTCGTCGCGATTTTCTCTCCCTGCGAAAACGATGAATGCTGCGCTGATGGATTTCGGATCGGCGCTGTGTCTCGCGCGACCGAAATGCGAAGCGTGTCCACTCCGAACGCGATGCCTTTACTATAAGGAAGGTGGAATGCAAGAAACAATACAAAATACAAAATACGAAATACAAAATACGAAGGTGGATTGGAAGGGGGCGCGGGCAGTGGTATTTCTCCACGAGAATCATCGGAAATATTTTTCATCCCAGGAAAAGAAGTATGAGCCGTTTGTGCTCCCGAGTGGATACAATTCACGAGCAGGAATCAAGGATTGGTTCATGAAAAAATATAATCTCATCGTATCCGTTCGTCCGCCACATCGGAAATTGATACTCAGGAAGCAGGCGACACTCCTTGTCAATGCACAGATTCTTTCCGGAAATGCATCGTTTTTCGTTTTTTCGAAGAAGGATTTTCAATCGTCTATTGATGACCTCATCAAAGAGGGGAAAAAATGATATACTGAACGCGTAAGTAAAAAGAAAAATACATGCTCTGGATCGCTATCGCTGTTCTCAGTTATTTTCTTTCTGCCGTGGTCGCGGTGCTCGACAAATTCCTGTTGTCGGGTCGTATCGCATCGGCCGCCATGTACGCATTTCTCATGGCATTGTTCAGCTCGTTCGTTCTGGTACTCATCCCGTTCGGGGTGCAATGGTATGGACGATACCCAGTGGGACTCGCGATTCTTTCCGGGTTCCTCTTCCTCTATGCGCTCGTCGCGTTTTATACCGCCGCGAAGCACAGTGAGATCGCGAAAGTCGCACCGCTCGTCGGAGTGGTCGTCGCCGTCGCGTCCTTCGTCATCACTTCCGGAATGCGACTCTCTCAGGGTGAACCCACCGGCATGAGTGCGGAAGTATTGCTCGCATTCGCCCTCCTCATCGGTGGAGCATTCCTCATATCGTTTGATCTCCCTTTGCGAAAAACTGATCGGGTACCGTTTCTTGCGGTGGTCTCTGGGCTTCTCTTCGCCCTTTCTATCATTATCCTGAAGCTCTCCATCGTCGAGATGAATTTCGTGAATGGATACTTCTGGTCGCGAGCGGGGATGTTCTTTGCAGGGTTTTCACTTCTCCTCATACCGCTGTATCGCCATGAGATACTCGCCGCTTCCTCGCATTTTTCACAGCCGCATCGAGAACGCCCACTGACAGGATTTCTCTTTATCGCGAATAAGGTGAGTGGTGGCGTCGCGGCATTTCTCCTCGCGTACGCAGTATCGATCGGACCGCTCGCATTCGTCCATGCTTTGAATGGAGTGCAATTCGCATTCGTATTCCTCCTTTCTCTCGTGCTCTCATTTTTCTTCCCGAAAGTTTATGGAGAGAAACTCGCATTGAATGACTGGATACAGAAAGCCTGTGCAATCATCCTCATTGTTCTCGGGATTTGGATTCTCTCGGTGAATGGGGGTGTATCCGTACTTCTCTAAATTTTTTCAGCGGTCGATCCGCCCGCCCGCAACGATTCGCCGTAGCGATTCGGGCAGGCTTTTGGAGCGGTGCGTCCGCTGAAAAATTTTCTTACCTCTAATTTCTAACCTCTCTCTGTCTATGTCATTTCAATCAGTGAAGCATTTTTTGAAAATCGTGTGGATTTTCGTCGGATCGGCTATTGCGCTCGTCCTGCTTCTCTTCGGATACTTCAATCTCCCAGGCCCCGCTCCGAGGACGGATGTCGCTCTCGGGATTACTTTTTCGAGTCGCTATGCAGAGGCATTGGGACTTGATTGGAGGGAAACCTATATCGCGCTCCTCGATGAGGTGAAGGTGCGGAAGGTTCGTATTCCTGTCTATTGGGATTTGGTGGAGAAAACTCCGGGGCAGTATGATTTCTCCGATGTGGATTGGCAACTCGCCGAGGCGAAGAAACGACATGCAGAGGTAATCCTCTCTCTCGGTCAAAGGGTACCGCGGTGGCCAGAATGTCATATCCCACAGTGGGCGAATGAAAGTGATGCGATTCGAAAGCAGGCTTTGTTTCAGATGCTCCGGAAATCAGTAGAGCGATATAAAGATCACTCGGAAATTGTGAAGTGGCAAGTGGAAAATGAGCCATTCCTGATTTTCTTTGGTATCTGTCCGAAATTCGACCCGAATCAGCTGGAAGAAGAGGTTGCGTTGGTCAGATCGCTTGACCCGACGAGGAATGTATTGCTCACCGATAGCGGGGAACTCTCGCTGTGGTTCCGCGCGGCGAGTCGCGGTGATGAATTCGGCACGACCATGTATCGCAAGATATACAAGCCAGGAGTCGGGTATGTAACCTATCCCCTTGGACCAAATTTTTTCCGTTTCAAGGAGCAGTTGACGCGACTCTTGACCGATCAAGAGCATTTCTCGGTCATCGAATTGCAGGCAGAGCCTTGGGCGAATGGGTGGGTCGCGGATGCACCCCTCGAAGAACAGTGGAAGACGATGGACGAACGGCAGTTGCGAGAAGTCGTCGATTATGCTCGTCGGGTCGGATTTTCAGAAATATATCTGTGGGGTGGTGAGTGGTGGTATTGGTTGAAGGAGAAGAAGGGGCATCCGGAAGTATGGAATACCGCGAAGGAACTTTTTCAGGAATCGAATGGAGGAATCATAAATCAGTGAAGCCAGATATTACTTATTGAGGGTTGCCGACAGGCAGGAATCGAAATGGAAGCGTACTATCAAAGTATGAGACTTGAGAGAGATACTTATTCGCGGTAGAATGAGAGTGGAAGAATATATAAAAAAATATGAAACAAAATGACAATAGTATTTTTTCCGCGATGGGAGTTTTTTCCGTGGGAACGGCAGTGATTGGACTCGCCCTCGTCTTTTTCTTTGGGGGAGGAGGGGGCTATGGCATCGTCCTTGGTGAGACGACGGGTTCTCCGAATACTGGTATCTCAACGGCTACTTCACCACTGAGTACTGGTACTACTGCCGATATGTCCGCTCTTTCCACAGTTACCGCGCCGACTACGACCACTACTACTCCAGTGACCACGACAATTCCAACGACAACCAGTACCTCTTCTTCATCGCATGTGACGATTGGAGATGGTACAGCACCGGATCGTCCGAGCCGTATCTCAGCAAAGATTATCGATAACCGAACCGTGCAGCTTGAATGGTCGGCATCATCCGATGCCGTGGGGGTGGTCGGATATAGATTGTTTAGAAATGGTACTTTCCTCACTTCGGTTACGGGTACGACCTATGCTGATCGATCGGTGTATGAGGGACAGGAGTACCGATACTCCGTGGATGCGAAAGATGCTACCGGCAATACTTTCGCACGGAGCGAGGAAAAGAAGATATTTATTCCACGGGTGACCGTGCAGACTGGAACGACGACAGCGAATACCACTTGGACTGCGGAAAATAATGGAGGGGGATTTATTGTGAAGGATTCTTCCGGAGAGGTTATATCCGGGCAGAAGATTGTCGCGCCCTCTCCTCAGAGTGCACCTCCGGTGATGGATGATACTGCGAAGGAGATCGCTGCCAGAGATGCCATCAAGGAGGCGATACGAACTGGACTCATAACGCCGGGGAGTGAGAATGAATTCGCGAGTACCTCTAGTCCGGATCAGTTGGCTCGTCTTCCGGAAGCTCAGATATTGGATTTCGATAATGATGGGCT
The DNA here is from genome assembly GCA_049289395.1 of Candidatus Moraniibacteriota bacterium. GTDB lineage: Bacteria > Patescibacteriota > Minisyncoccia > Moranbacterales > UBA1568 > CAYTED01. The sequence goes on from JBATLQ010000117.1 coordinate 16,198, forward strand.
GAGCAATACCGATGAACTGCGCATGGGATCGGACCCGTATAGTAAGGATACGGATCATGATGGCTTCAATGACGGAGATGAGGTGGGGTCTGGTCATGATCCGAAGCGATTTTCCCCGGGAGATGGACGGGACAAGATGATCATCGAAGATGTGAGGAGTGTGATAGCGACGGAGAAGACGACACCCTCACAGTCGGGTGCTCATCAGGATACGAAGAAAGATGATCGGTATCAGGTGAAGCATGTCGAGCTCGTGAAATCAGATACTCCCGATGCTAAGCCGACCGTCCGCCTCTCTGGTACGGCTGTACCGAATGCCATGGTCACGCTCTTTATCTATAGTACTCCGACCATCGTTACCGTGAAGGCAGACTCCATGGGAAATTGGTCGTATGATGTGGATCAGGATTTGGAAAGTGGTGATCACGAAGCATTCGTAGCGGTGACGGATAATACCGGAAAGATTACCTCATATGGAGAGGGCATCGGATTCGTGAAGACCGCACAGGCTGTCACGGTCCGACCGATTGCCGAAGCCGCCGAGGCAGTATCGGAGAATCAGTCTCCGTTGGAGCGTTCTCAGACAGAATATTTCTTCGCTGCCTTTATCGCGATTCTCTTCTTCTCGGGTGCTGCACTTATCGTCGTGAGTCGGAAGAATGTAGGACCGATTGTATCGTAAATAATCTCTCGCATGGCGATACCTCGTTCTATCGAAAGGAGTGTTCAATTTATCAGGCGAAATCCATTCGTTTTGTATTCGTTCGTACTCATCGTCTCCGTGACGGGGGTTATCTTCTTCAATACTTATTATTTTCTGGGGAAGTTTCAGGGGACGGTGGATGACCTTCTGAAGTCGAAAGCCTTTCTTTCGGAAAGTATTTTTGGGACTTTGATACAGGATTCCGTGTCGGATACGAACTTACTCGACCAGCGACTCAAACAATTGAAATCGGAACATACCGATGTCGCCGCCATCGTCGTTCTCACGAGATCTGAGGAAGAGAGGGTATTTCACATCATCGCTTCGACCGATCCCGAGGATGCTGGACAAAAATTTTCGTTTCAGGATTCGGTGAGTTATCCGTTTCGTCGCACCTGGAGTGATCAGAATGCAACCGGATATATTACGAATACGAATGGTGAGCGGTTTTGGAATGTCGTCAAAGCGATTGACCGGGATGATGGCGAGCGGGTTGGCTTGGTCTTATTTCAGGTATCCCTCAAAGAACACGACCTCTTCGTTCGGGGTGCGATGCGACAGGTGTATGGAGTGGCACTGGTATCTCTCATACTCGTCCTCGGACTCATCGGTATCCATGTCAGGCTCTATGGATTCGCGATTCGGGCAACCGAGCTTGAGGAAGTGGATCGGATGAAGGATGACTTCATCTCGATGGCGAGTCATGAGCTCCGGAGTCCACTGACGGTGCTTCGGGGGTATATCGATATTTTGAAGACTGATTTCTTGAAAAAGATTCCGGAAAGCGAATCAACGGAGGAACGCCGATACCTGAGTAACATGGAAGAGTCCGTAACTCGGCTGAACAACCTCGTCGAGGATATTCTCAATGTCTCTCGGTTGGAACAGAACCGATTGCCAATCACGATGGAAAATATCGACCTCGACTCCCTCCTTTCGAAACTCGTCTCACAATTCACATTGGAAGCGAAACAGCATGGTCTCTCGCTGTCATATGAGGCTTTGCGGGTGCCGGAGGTGAGGGGGGATACCGATCGAGTGACACAGATTATCGTGAATATGCTTTCGAATGCGATCAAGTATACGCCAGGGGGGAGTGTGACGGTTTTGACCAAGGAAACGGATGATGCGATACTAGTAACGGTCGCTGATACTGGACTCGGCATTTCCGCCGAGGGGATGAAGAACCTCTTCAGCAAGTTCTATCGGGTGAAGACGGATCAGACATCGAAAATATCCGGGACGGGACTCGGTCTCTGGATTTCGCGCGAGATTGCTCGCAAGATGGATGGGGATATTACGGTAGAGAGTATTGAAGGAGTGGGGTCACATTTCACGCTTCACCTGAAGAAAAGCGTCAAATAATTCTGGTCCGTATTGATCCGTGTAAAGTCTGTATGAATATGTGCTATGAAAAAAAATAAAATTGCCATTTTCGATATTGACGGGACGATTTTCCGGAAGAATCTCCATTACGAGCTCATCGTGGAGCTCGCTTGGATGAAGGTATTTCCGAAAGATGTTCTCCAGAAACTCCGCGAAGTTTATACGAATTGGATCGAGCATATCGGCACTTACGAAGACTATCGTCGCTCCCTCGTCGATTTGTACGGAGAACATATCAAGGGGTGTTCCGAGGAGGATGTGCTGAAGGCGGCACGATCCGTGGTTCCTTTTCATGAGCGACGAACCTATATCTTCGCAGAAGACCTCATCAAGAGATTTCGGTCGGAACAATATCATCTCATCGCTATTTCCGGATCGCCGATCGAAATCGTGAAAGAGTATAATGAGAGTTACCTGAAATTCGACCAGGTATTCGGCAGTGTGTATGAAAAGGACGCGGAGGGACTCCATACGGGGGCGGCCGAGTTCGAACCATCGAAGAATAAGGGTGAAATAGTGAAGCAGTATGTGTTCGATCATGACCTCACACTGGAGGGTTCCTATGGAATCGGAGACACGGAGTCGGATATTAGTTTCCTCAAGCTCGTGACGCATGCTATCGCCTTCAATCCGAATCAGAATTTGAAGAAAGCAGCGGAAGAATTTGGCTGGCGTATCGTCGTCGAGAAGAAAGATGTCATTTATGAAATTGGTAAACAGAGTGTAGAGGATAGGACATAGAGCTGGAAAATTTTTACAGCGGACGCACCGCTCCAAAAGCGGAGCGACCGTTATAAAAATTTTTCCGCTATCCTTATTTTCTAATCCCTAACATCTCAGCTCTCATCTCTTCTACAAATATGGATAGTTTTATCGGAAAAATAATTGTCGCGACGCTGTGGATATGGCTTCCCTTCTATGCCTTGGTACTCCTCTTGAAAGAGGCAGGGGAACGGCGGAGTAAGAAATAGTATGTTCCAGAGACCTTTCTCAAAAAAGTATCTTTTCGGTTCCTTGCTTATATCATGGATGATCGTTATTTTCGCCCTCTCATCCATACCGGGTGTCGTGTCGCCATACGAATCGCCACTCTGGTATGTGTTGGAACGCAAGGGCGCACATGTCATCGAATTCCTCGTCCTCGCACTCCTCACCGCTACATATTTTTCGACGCACACCACCTTGCGGAAGGGGAAGAAATCATTGTATGTGCTCGTGTTTCTCTTTTGTATGGTCTATGCCCTCTCTGATGAGATCCATCAATTCTTCGTCTTTGGACGGCAGGCGAGGTTCACTGATGTCCTTATTGATAGTGGTGGGGCGATACTTGGTGTGATAAGTTTCTTTTTTTGGCAACAGAAAAAAATGCGTGCGCGATTATTGAAGGCGTATCGTTCACTGAAACGAAAAACCTCCCTTTGATGGGAGGTTTTCTGAATGCATTAAGATTCTTTAGGCGTTGATCTTCTCAATCAATTGTTTGAAGGCAATCGGCTCTTGTACCGCGAGTTCAGAAAGTACTTTGCGATCCAATTCAACATTCTGCGCCTTTTGTGTCGCGATGAATCCTCGATACGAGAATCCGAGGAGGCGTAATGCATTCCCGAGGCGGATGATCCAGAGGCCACGGAAGGTGCGCTTCTTATTGTGACGATCACGACGGGCGTATTTCCCCGCCTTGATGAGGGCTTCTTTCGCGGCGACGAAGTTCGTCTTTCTTCGCCAGCGGAAACCGACGGTCTTCTTCAATACATTCTTTCTTCGTTTGCTGGCGGCGACGCCTCGTTTGACTCTGGTCATAGAGATTCAGTTAATCGGTAATAAATAAGTGATTGATCATGCGTAGGGGAGGGCGTGGAGAATATTTTTCGAATCTTTCTTCGATGCGAGAGTATCGAGGCGTTTGCTCCGGTTTTCATTGCCGGTGGCACGGGAGTTGTAGTGGTTCTGTCCGGTCGCGCGTTTGATGACCTTTCGGTTCTTCGAAATTTTCACTTTCTTCGCGACGGACTTCTTCGTTTTCTGCTTCATAATTGAATTGAATTATTGAGTTATCGGGTTTGGTTTTGAGTCTGTAACTCGTCAACCTGTCAAAGTATTAACCGGAGAATGAATAGTATGTTTTTTTATAGAGGGGCGATCAGGATGTTAAACCCATTCTGAAAGCGTTTGATGTCTTCCTCGACTTTATGGGGAGTGGCGAGGGTCGCCATGAATGCCTGGAGTGCTGTCTTCGCTTTGTCTGGCATGGATTTCTCACGACCACGCAGGAGTATTTCTATTTTCACTTTGTGACCTTTGCCCAGGAATTTCTCCGCCTGTTCTTTTTTGAAGAAGAGATCATGTTTGTCCGTTCGGAGACCGAGGCGTATGCCCTTGGTATCGACTTTCTTCTGTTTCGTCTTCGCTTCTTGCTCTTGCTTCGCCTGTTTGTATTGGAGCTTGCCATAATCGACGATACGGCAGACCGGAGGCTTCGCTTGCGGTGAGACTTCGACGAGATCGAGTCCTGCTTCCTTCGCTATCGCGAGTGCCTCCTCAATCGGGAGGGCATCACGCATGACACCTTCGGCATCGATGAGCTTCACGAGAGGAGCTTGAATCTGCTCGTTCACGCGGAAGCGTTTCGACGGGGCTGCTTTTGGTTTCGGCCTATGGTGTCGTCTGCGTCTCATTGCTGTATCTTTATTGAGGGTAGATATTCCTACGAATGACGAATCAAGATACGAATATACAAATTCTACGAATACCCGATTGGATTTGTAGAATTTGTACTATTTGTAAAAAATTCGTAATTTGTAGAGTGTGGAGTTGATGGGAATTGCACCCATGTCCAGAAATGTTTTTCCAAAATATTCTACAAGCTTAGGGCGCTTTGTTGTAATGAAAGAAGTAGAAAGCGGACAAAATCCTCGTTCATTTGTGTCTTTCGCAATCAGGCTGGGAAGAAGAAAGAAACAGAAATCCTTCGGCCGTCTCGATAATATGACACCAGTGCATTCCTATCGAGAATAAGAAGTCTGATGGCCCGCGACCTAATTACTTAGGCGAGAACAGAAGCGAAAGATGGTGCAAATGCTTGCGCAAATGCATTCTTTGCCTTTG
>JBATLQ010000118.1:0-31579 GCA_049289395.1 Candidatus Moraniibacteriota bacterium
GCCCAAGGAGCAGTGAACAGTAAACAGGAGTGAGGATTCATAAAATGTTTTTCTTATTCAAAAATCTTCAATCATAAATCAAAAATCTATTTATTGTATGACTGCACAAAAATCACTGAAATTTTGGATCGTGTTCATTCTCGGCGCTGCCGTATTTCTTTCGATGTGGTTTCTTTTTTGGGAAATCCGCCATCGTGATCTCTCGACACTCGGAAATATCTCTTCGATTCTTCCGATGAGCGATCAGAACAAACGAAGTTTCGAGACGGTTGCGAAATTGGGTGGGGAATTGATGAATACCAACGGAGAGGAAAAAGTGTTTCTCATCCTGTTTCAGAATAATATGGAGCTTCGTCCGGGCGGAGGATTCATCGGCTCTTTCGGCATACTGAAAATTCGTGATGGACATATCACGAGTTTCGCCGTGCATGATACGGGGAATTTCGATGGGCGTATTCCGGACACCGTGACACCGCCCTATCCAATGGAACAGACGCTGAAAATACACGCATGGAAGCTTCGCGACTCGAATTGGTCTCCAGACTGGAAGGAGAATGCCCTGCAGGCGACGGACTTCTATCGCATGGGTGGGGGAGAGGAGAAGTTCGATGGCGTGATCGGTGTGACGACACATGTCCTCACCTCATTCCTCGATATTACCGGTCCCGTAGAAATTCCAGGGTACCCAGGTTCGTATGGGTCGGACCATGCGATCCTCGACCTCGAATATCAGGTGGAGAAAGGATATGCTGATCAGAATATCCCATTTGGCGAACGCAAGTCCGTGATGGGACTCCTCGGAACTCAGATACTCGCGACGGTGAAGACACTTCCTCTCAGTAAACAGTATGCCCTCATGCAGGCAGTATTCGCGGATCTCAATCAGAAGGATATCCAGATATGGTTCGCCGACAAAGATTGGCAGGACGAAATAATGGCCGCTGGATGGGATGGGAACTTCAGCCCGTATGCCGATAGCGATTTCCTCGCCGTGGTGGATGCGAATCTCGCTTCTTGGAAGACCGACCTCTATATCAATCGATCCATCGCGTACACGGTGGATCTGCGTGGAGAAAAAATACAATCGCATCTCGAAATTACTTATGAACATTCAGCGGAGAAACGCGACTTCATGACGAAGGAGTATCAGACCTACCTCCGTGTTTATGCGCCACACGGAGGATGGTTTGGTAATATCACGGGCGAGGCATCCCTGCCACCTGTCTACGGTGAGTACCAGGGGACGCGGTTCGTCGGTGTGCTCGTGCATGTCCCGCTCGGAACGACTCATGTCGTCAGTTTCGACTATGAATTGCCGGGTGAGCTGAGTGAGAACTATGATTTGAAAATACAAAAGCAGGCTGGTGTGAATGATATCCCAGTCACGGTGAAAATCATCCGCGAGAGTGGCGAGGAAACGAAATCCTTCCTCCTTAATTCGGATATTATCTTGAGCGAGGTGAAGTAAGGAGAGGGGTAGGGATGAGAGAGATGAGAGCGTAGAGGAGGAGAATATTTATCAAAGCAACGCGGTCGTTCCCCTTTGTGAGGGGTGCGACCGCTCTTTTCTACTCAGAAACAGCCTATGGTACAATATCTCTATAAAGCACAAAACTGAAAGCACAAAAAGCCAAACGGGATACAAGATGAAAAATGTGTTTTGAGAATTAGGGATTGTGTTTTGTTTGTTCTTTGTTCCGCCAGCTGGCGGATTGTAATTTGTGTTTTCGCGAAGCGTTATGCATTTCCACATCATCTCCATATTTCCGGAAAGTTTCGAGTCGTATTTTGGCGTGTCTATTGTGAAACGAGCGAAGGAGGAGGGGCTCATCGATATTTCCTTCCATGACCTCCGCTCATTCACACATGACAAGCATCATAAGGTAGATGATACCCCGTATGGTGGTGGGGCGGGTATGGTGATGAAGGCGGAACCATTTTTCGAAGCAGTGGAGTCAATCAGTCAACAATTAACAAATAACAATCAACAGGAGAAAAAAAGAGTCATTCTTTTTTCGGCGAAGGGGAAGGTATTTACGCAATCCGATGCGAAACGATTCGCGGAATATGACCAGCTTATTCTCCTGTGTGGGCGGTATGAGGGCGTGGACGAACGAGTGGCGGAACATCTCGTGGATGAAGAGATTTCCATCGGGGGATTTGTCTTGACCGGAGGGGAACTCCCGGCGATGATCGTCGTCGATGCAGTATCACGGCTCCTCCCGGGTGTACTCGGCAATGTTGCGAGTGCCGTCGATGAATCCCATTCAGAGGAGGGTGTGCTCGAATACCCGCAGTATACGAAGCCTGAGGTATTCCGTGACTGGAAGGTGCCGGAAGTACTCCTCTCCGGTCATCATGCTGAGATCGAGAAATGGAGAAAAGAACAATCGATAGAAAATTCAAAATTGTAATTTCTCCTACAAATTACGAATTTTTTACCAATATACAAATTCAATTATTTAAGTAGGTACTGAGAAAAGGGATTTGTATATTTGTAGTGATATTTGTAATTCGTAGGAAGGAAGTTATGACAGGAAAAATAAAAAAAACATTTGAAGAAATCGATCGACCATTCCTCTTCGTCGTGCTTGCGCTTCTCTGTATTGGACTCATGATGATCGCGAGCGCCGGCGTTCTCTATGGAGAGACTCGTTTCGGTGATTCTTACTTTTTTTTCAAACGGCAATTGATTGGATTTTCTCTGGGATTAGCACTCATGTACCTCTTCTCGCGTATTTCTTATCACCTTTGGCGGCCGCTCGCCGTGCCGGTGTTTATCATCGCTCTCATCCTCCTCGTCCTCGTCTTCATCCCGGGCATCGGGACGACTGCGTATGGTGCTGCAAGGTGGATAGAGCTTGGACCAATTTCTTTTCAGCCTTCCGAGGTCATGAAGCTCGGTATTATTTTCTACCTCTCAGCGTGGCTCGCCGGCAAGGACAAGAAGAAGACCGAGGATCTCTATGAAGGATTCATTCCTTTTCTCGTCGTACTCATCCTCGTCGCATTTCTCATTTTGAAACAACCGGATACTGGGACACTCTTTCTCATTTTCGGTATGGCACTCTCCATCTTCTTTTATTCGGGGGCGAATCTCCTCCATATCGGCGGGATGCTGGGTGTCGCTGGTGTCACCTTTCTCATTCTCTTGAAGACGGCGCCCTATCGGATGCAGCGATTCCTCGTCTTCATGAATCCCGAACACGATCCACATGGATTCGGGTATCAGATGACGCAGGCACTCGTCGCTATCGGCTCCGGCGGACTGTTCGGCGTAGGACTGGGGTATAGTCGGCAGAAATTCAACTACTTGCCGGAGCCGGTGACGGATTCTATCTTTGCGGTTTTTGGAGAAGAATTTGGATTTATCGGAGCCTGTGTTCTCATTTCCCTCTTCGTTTTCCTCGCTCTGCGGGGTATCCGTATCGCGAGGAATGCGCCGGATCGCTTCGGAGAGCTCCTTGGCATTGGTATCGTTTCCTGGATTACCATCCAGGCATTCGTTAATATCGCGGCGATTAGTGGGCTTATCCCGCTCACCGGAGTGCCACTTCCATTCGTCTCATATGGGGGTACTTCGCTCGCGGTGCTCCTCTCCGCGGTCGGCATCTTGCTCAATATCTCCCGTCAAGCTAAACTGAAAATGTAATTTTCAGAAAGCACAAAGCATAAAACACAAAGTCCAAACAGAAGTGGTTTGTGTTTTGAAAATTTTGATTTGTTTGGTTTTTGTGTTTTGTAATTTGTGTTTTAGATGAGTATGGCTTCGGTTCGAATTGTATTGACTGGCGGTGTCTCGGGTGGACATTTGTTCCCGCTCGTCGCGGTGACTCATGCTCTGCGGGAGAAACTGCGCGGTGATGTGGAGTTTCTCTTCGTCGGACCATCAGGGAAATTCGGGACGGAGGCGATGGAAGCGGTCGGTGTCCGTTCGAAATTCATCCTCACCGGGAAAATACGGCGGTATTTTTCATTCGCGAATTTCGTGGATCCTTTTCTCGTCCCAATCGGTTTCATTCAGGCATTGTGGTATCTCTTCTGGTTCATGCCGGATGCAGTATTCGCCAAAGGGGGATCCGGATCGGTACCGGTGGTGCTCGCCGCATGGGTATATCGTGTACCGGTGATGCTCCATGATTCGGATGCGACGGCCGGTCGTGCGAATCAATTCCTCTCCCGTTTCGCGAGACGCATCGCTATCGCATATCCATCTGCCAAGCAATACTTTCCAGAAATAAAGGTCGCGCTCACCGGGAATCCCGTCCGCCCAGAAGTGCTCTCCGGAGATGTGGCGCGGGCAAAGACGCATTTCTCATTGCCCGAGGGAAAGCCAGTCGTCTTTTTCATCGGCGGGAGTCTGGGATCGAGGAATCTGAATGATGCTCTCGCGCGGATCCTCCCGGAATTATTGAAGAGTGTCTCGGTCATCCATCAGACCGGTGAGGAACATTTCGCTCGCGTGGTAGCAGAGGCACAGTCGCTCGGCATCGCACCGGATACTGAGCTGGGGTATCGTCCGAGAATATTTCTTTCTGGCGGGGAACTCGGTGATGCGTATGCGGTATCTGATCTCGTTATCTCGCGAGCGGGAGCGAATTCTATCTCAGATGCCGCCGCGTATGGCAAGGCACTCATCCTCGTCCCTCTCCCGACGGCCGCCAATGACGAGCAGAGGAAGAATGCGTATGATGTCGCCGCCATCGGGGGTGCCACCGTCCTCGAAGAAGGGAATTTGACCGAGCATATTCTCCTCTCGAAAATACAGGAGTTACTGTCTAATGACGCAGAACGGAAAATGATGGGAGATAAATTGCGGGCATTCTATCATCCGGATGCCGCCATTCTCATCGCTGATGGCATAATCGAAATGATACGCTAAATTTCGAATTTATAATTTTGATTGAATTCTTAAATTCTGAATTTTCTCATTCAATATTGATTCGAAATTCATACTTCAAAATTTAAAATTATTTCGCTCTGTAAGAAGTCGCGGTGTACTTTTTTTTTAGAAAATAGGTATGTTTGATTCCAAACTGACGAATATAAAAAGAGTCCACATGATCGGAGTGAAGGGTGCGGGTATGACCGCGCTTGCGGAGATTCTCGTCGCCCGCGGGATACGAGTTACTGGTTCCGATACGGAAGAAGTGTTCTATACGGATGCTCTGCTTCGTGATATAGGCATTACTCCGCTCGTCGGATTTACTCCTACGAATATTCCGGATGACGCGGAGACATTCATCTATTCTTCGGCGTATGCACCGAATCGCAATACTGAATTACAAGCCGCTCTCAATTCTGGTAAACCCGTATTCTCCTATCCAGAGGCACTCGGAGAATTGACGCAGGAACGACTCTCTCTCGCTGTGTGTGGAACTCATGGCAAGACGACTATAACCGGACTCATCGCGGAATGTCTGCGCGAAGCAGGGAGGGATCCGGAGGCACTCGTTGGTGGCAAAGTGACACTCTGGGGAAAGGCGGCACTTGCTGGTCAGGGAGAGTACTTCGTATTCGAGGCGGATGAGTACCAGAATAAATTCGAGCAGTACATTCCGTTTGGAGTACTCCTCAGTAATGTCGAGTGGGATCATCCAGATTTCTTCGCTGATATGAACGCGTATCGCGATTCGTTCGCACGATTTCTCATGAAGATTCCGAGACATGGCGTACTCGCATACTGTGAAGATGATGGAGAAGCGGTGACATTGGCAAAAAAAGTGTCGGCGAACAAACTCTCATACGGATTTCATAAAGAGGCAGGCATACGCATCTTCAATCATGAAGTAATCCTTAATTCGACGAATGGCATACGCCAAACATTCTCTTTGGAGCGAGGTGACCACGCCTTGGGGATGTTCGAATCCCCTTTGGCGGGAGTGCACAATGCGGTGAATATCGCTGGAGCGGTCGCACTCTGTCTCCTCCTCACCATAGATATCGAGGCAGTACGAACGGCGGTGCGGAATTATTCTGGCACGGAACGGCGGTTCGAATACATCGGCACGACAGAGAGTGGTGCCATGGTTTATGATGATTATGCTCATCACCCGACCGAGGTGAAAGCGACCCTCGCTACTTTTCGAAATCTCTTTCCGGATGGGAGAATCACAGTCGTCTTTCACCCGCATACCTATAGTCGTACCGAGGCACTCCTCTCTTCGTTCGCTCAGAGTTTCGGTGATGCCAGTCGCGCGATTATCATCGATGTGTATGGGAGTGCACGGGAAGAGGTAGGTGCGGTCGGATCGAAAGAGCTGGTAGAGGCAATCAATCGTTTCGAGATGGGGAAAGCAGAACTCGCTCATACCTTCGATGAGGCACTCACGCTCCTTCGTGATACATTGGAGAAAGATGATATACTGATAACGATGGGCGCGGGCGATGTCTGGAAGCTCGGCAGAAAATTACTTGAAAAATAATTTTCTTCTGAATTTTTAATTTTGAAGTACGAATTTCGAATCCCTGCCTGCCGGCAGGCAGGAAATTTGAAACATTAATAATTTAAAAATTCAATCGAAATTCAAAATTAAAAATTCGAAATTGTTTTAGAAAAAATATGTACTTCAAACACCAAGTCACACTCGCGCCGTACACCACTTTCAAAGTCGGTGGGAAAGCCTCTCTGTTCGTCGAGGTGAGTAGTCCGATTGAATTGGCAGAGGCCTTGGAAACTGCTGGTCGTGAACAGTTACCAGTTTTTATCCTGGGCGGTGGGAGTAATGTGCTCTTCTCGGATAATGGATTCCCGGGATTGGTCATCCGCATGGTGGATGGGGGAGTGCTCGTGAAGGATGAAGGGCGTATCGTCGCGGGATCTGGCATCCCACTCCGAGATGTCGTCCATACCGCGGCAGAAAATGCCTTGGCAGGATTGGAAACGCTCGCGGGTATTCCGGGAAGTTTCGGTGGTGCGCTTCGTGGCAATGCCGGCGCTTTCGGCAATGATATCGGACGGCATGTCATATCGGTGAAGACCTTTCACAAGGAAACGGGAATGGTAAAGGAAGTGCTCGCGAAAGACTGTGGGTTCGGATATCGAGAGAGTTATTTTAAGAAGCACCCGCATATCGTTATACTGTCAGCGGTCATGTCTCTCACGCCAGATGGTGTCCGAGCCGATATCCGTCGTGTGATGAGGGAAACGATAGCGAAGCGTGAAGAGAAGCATAGTCAGAGTGCTCTCTGCGCCGGATCTTTTTTCATGAATCCGACGGTACGGGATCAGGAATTGCAACGAGATTTCGAGCTTGAATCAGGATCAACCTGCCGTGAGAACAAGGTTCCCGCCGGATGGCTCATTGATCGCGTCGGACTTCGTGGCAAGACCATCGGTGGAGCGATGGTGAGTATGGAGCACCCGAATTATCTCGTGAATACGGGAAATGCCAAAGCGGAAGACATCATTATTCTCTCGAGTCTGATTAAAACCCGAGTTCGCGATGAGCTCGGCGTCATGTTGAGAGAAGAAGTTCAACTGGTCGGATTTTAGATAGTCATACTGTCCTTCCTACAAATTACAAATCTCACTACGAATATACAAAACATCCTTTTTAGTACCTACCTGAATAATGGATTCGTATATTTGTAAAAAATTTGTACTTCGTAGTAAAAATCAAGATTTTGAACTATCTCTTTGACTGGATGGACAATTCAGAGTAGAGTATACCTTCTTTGAATATTCATCGTTTTGCTTGTTTTTGTCTAATATCAGGTATCCAATATCTATTATCTGTATCTGATGTATGAAAATACTTTCAAAAGAATTCATGAAGGGAGTGATCGGCTCCGAAGGATTACCACGACCGATGCTTCCGACCGTAGCATTTCTTGGTCGTTCTAATGTGGGGAAATCAAGCACGATCAATGCCCTTCTCGACGCGAAAAAACTCGCCATCTCGAGCGTTCAGCCGGGTCGTACGACGGAGATCAACTATTTCATCGTGAATGATGCGTTGTATTTCGCGGACCTCCCCGGATATGGGTATGCCAAAGCGTCGATTAAACAGCGAGAGAAAATCCGCCGTCTCATTCTCTGGTTCCTGTCGGATAGTGTCGCACGCGTCGATCTCGCGGTATTCATCGTCGATGGATCTCTCGGGTTAAAGGATACGGATCGTGAGGCGATTCAATATGCATTTGAACATAATCGAAAAGTGGCGATCATTGCGAACAAGATGGACAAAGGGCATCAGAATAAAAATCGGATGATACTGAAGTCCATGCAAGAGGAATATCCGGAAGTGATGATATTTCCTTTTAGTGCGAAGATGAAAATCGGTCGTGAAGAGGTGTTGGCCTCTATCCAGAAGGAACTTCGCCTCCCAGGATGAAACACGGGTTTATCAAGGTCGGTCCTTAAGCCCCATCTCAAGGAGCGACCTTGATGCCTTTTATTTCTAAACTCTTCTGCAAGCATGAAATCCGGCACCATCGAATCATCAGGCAGGAAAATTCCGTATAAAGTTATCCGTCGCAAGGGGATGCGACGAATGCTTCTCTCCTTTTCATCTGGTGGCGAGCTTATTTTGACGGCACCACGATTGACTCCGGCATTTTTTATCAACGCATTTCTCGAGAAGTCACGATCATGGATTGATACCCATCTGGCGCGTATTCTTACTCGTCAGGACACCGTTTCGCATCAGAAATCAGAATACTTGGAAAAACGGGGAGAGGCGCACCGTATCATCGAGAGACGAGTGATAGAACTCGCCATACGACATGGCTTTCAATATCAGAAAATTTCCATACGCAATCAACAGACACGATTTGGCAGTTGTTCACGAAGTGGCAACCTCTCTTTTCATTATCGGATTGCTTTTTTCACTCCAGAGGAGCGGGATTATGTCATTATCCACGAGCTCTGTCACTTACGCCACTTCAATCATTCTCTGGCATTCTGGAATGAAGTCTCTCGATTCTCACCGAATTATGAATATATCCGGAAAAGTCTCTCACAACGAAGTCACCATTGACAATTTCCACTTGCGGGTATTGGAAATGGTACTATAATGAAGAGAGGAGAACGGATGATAACTCAGTAACGATATGACGCTATGAGCACGAGATTCCTCATTCATGGGCTAGAGCTCAATTCGAAGCAGAGAATATATATTCTGAAGCGACTCGCAGTTGTAGAGAAGCTCGTCGATCCTGTATCGAATGTGGAAGTAGAAGTCGGACAGAACAAGAAGAAACAGTATCGCGTGGAAGTGATGATCCACGATCCACACAAGCTCTACCGGGCAGAGAAACTTTCGGAGAGCGTCGAAGGTTCGATTGATATGGTAGTGGAGAAATTGATGAGCGAAGTCGTCCGGGACAAGGAGAAGGTGCGAGATCTGCGTCGTCGAGGTGCCCGTTCGATTAAGAAGAAGACGACGCTCGATAAGGATGCCCGTTTTTGAAATATTTCCAAATAAAAAAAATAATACACTCATTAAAACAAACAGTATGCCGAAAACATGCAATGCCTTTAATTGGACGGTCTATATCATCATCGCTTCCTTCATCGCTTGGGGGGTTTGGTACGAGGCTATTCAGATGAATCTCTTCGATACAACTCCAACATCCAGAACGATTCATCCCACGAAGAAAGTCTCTGATGTCTCACCTGAAAAAAAAGACAATCGTCCTTCCGATAAAGCCGACGGGACAGAAGTCAGCAGATGAGGCACAGAGTTGCATGCTCACCCGGTATAATGGCAATGCAACGGTAAAAGGATGGTATGAGCAAGAAGAAGTGTATGGAAAGAAGGCTCTCGTCCTCAAGGTAGCCGATGAGGATCGCGGGGCGCTTCCGGAAAAAATTCAACAATGGGCCGATGGGACGCCTGTAGAATCTATTCTCCCTAGCAATGTGGATGCTGAGACAAAGAGACTCCTCATCAAAGCGACTGCAGAGAAACCGACGACTGTCGATCTCGTCGAAGTGAAAGTATACTGCGAAGGACTTCCGGTCGCGACACTCGCTCAAAGGTAGTCTTCAAGGAATATCGTGGCGGAACATGTAAAAAAGCGCTCTTTGACGGGCGTTTTTTTTCATGCTAAAATCACTGCATATTTGCCTCTATTAAAGGGAAAATCTATGAACTTTTTGACGAAACTTTTTGGATCCAATGAACGAGTAGTGGAGAAATTACAGCCACGAGTTGATCAGGTGAATGCCTTCGAAGAAACTGTCAGCGTTCTTTCGGATGCATCATTGCAGGTGAAGACAGTTGAATTCCGTGAACGCCTGAAGAAAGGCGAGACTCTCGATGACCTCCTGCCCGAAGCGTTCGCGGTGGTTCGTGAAGGAGCGAAGCGATCCATCGGTCAGCGCCATTTCGATGTGCAGATTATGGGCGGTATCGTCCTCCATGAGGGGAAGATCGCGGAGATGAAAACCGGCGAGGGGAAGACGCTCACCTCGACGCTCCCGATCTATCTCAATGCGCTCGCTGGCAAGGGAGTCCATGTGGTGACAGTGAATGATTACCTCTCTCGTCGTGATGCGAATTGGATGGGGCAGATTTTTCATTTCCTCGGACTTTCGACCTCTTGTATCAATCAGCAGACGGTATCCTATCGTTTCGAGCCGAATGTCGCGGACGATGACAATGATGCGAGCGTCGAAATGAAGAATCTCCGCCTCATCACTCGGCAAGAAGCGTATCAGACCGATATCACCTACGGGACGAACAATGAATTCGGTTTCGATTACCTGCGGGATAATATGGTAACGGATCTCTCTGAGATGGTGCAAAAGCATCTCGCTTACGCTATCGTCGATGAAGTGGACTCCATCCTCATCGATGAGGCGCGTACGCCACTCATTATTTCTGCACCGGATGCCGAATCGACCAAGCTCTATGAGCGATTCGCGCGGATTGTTCCGAAACTGAAGGCGATCGAACATTATGAAGTCGATGAAAAGATGAAGACCGTGACTCTCACGGATGCCGGTGTGAATCGTGTAGAGGAACTGCTCGGCGCGGGCAATATCTATGCGGATGGCAATATCGAATTCGTCCATCACCTGGAGCAGTCGCTCCGCGCGGAAGTCATCATGAAGAATGATCGCGACTATGTCGTTCGCGACGGACAGATCGTCATCGTCGATGATTTCACGGGGCGTATGATGCCCGGACGGCGGTACAGCGATGGACTTCATCAGGCGATCGAGGCGAAGGAAGGGGTCGCGGTACAACGCGAATCCCGCACCCTCGCGACGATTACTTTTCAGAATTATTTTCGCCTGTATGAGAAACTCGCCGGTATGACCGGGACAGCGACGACTTCCGCCGAAGAATTCGCGAAAGTATACAAACTCGATGTGGTCGAGATACCGACGCATCGCGACATGGTTCGCGAAGACCTCGGCGATATCGTTTACAAAACCGAAGAGATGAAATTTGCGAAAATTGTGGAGCGAATCAAAGAGGCGAATACTATCGGACAGCCGGTACTCGTCGGAACGATTGCCATCGAGAAATCCGAGTATCTCGCCGCGCTCCTCGAGCGGGAGGGTGTCCCGCACCGGGTGCTCAATGCGAAACAGCACGAGAAAGAAGCGAATATCATCGTGAGTGCCGGTATGAAGGGTTCGGTCACGATCGCGACGAATATGGCTGGTCGTGGGACGGATATCAAGCTCGGTGAGGGCGTGAAGGAACTCGGAGGGCTCTTCATCATCGGTACGGAACGGCATGAGGCGAGACGGATCGATAATCAGCTCCGTGGTCGTGCCGGACGACAAGGGGATCCGGGAAAGTCCCAGTTTTATCTCTCACTTGAGGATGAACTTATGCGTCGATTCGGTGGAGAGAAATTGAAAGGCATGATGACGACACTCAATATCCCCGAGGACGAGCCGATCCAAAATGTCATTATCACGAAAGTCATCGAGAGTGCTCAGACGAAGATCGAGGGATTCAACTTCGATATCCGAAAGCATGTCCTCGACTACGACGATGTGATGAACAAACAGCGCGAAGTTGTGTATCGTCGCCGCCGTGCCGTACTCGAGACGAAGGATATGCGCACGGAGACGATGAATCTCCTCGATGAGGAATTCGAGAAGATGATCGGCTTTCATACGGCGATGGAGGAGGCAGAGTGGAATCTCCATGAGATCGTCGTTGAGATGAAGAATCTCTTTCCGGGGGTTAAGGAAGATAATCTTCTGAAAATACTGGAAAGTATTCGTGATGATCGTTCCAAAGACGAGCTGGAGAAACGAGCACTCATTCGAGAAAAATTACTTGAGGAGGCGAAGAAATATTATTTCGAAAAAGAAACGGCATTCAGTGCAGAGACTTGGGGACAGGTACAGAAGGCACTCCTCATGCGGTCGACTGATACGCTCTGGATGAATCATCTCGACGAGATCGATTACCTTCGCCAAGGCATCGGACTTCGAGGCTATGGTCAGCGCGACCCGCTCGTCGAATACAAACGCGAAGCCTTCGATCTCTTCATGGGACTCCTCGATGCGATGCGGAAGAATTACCTCATGACGGTATTCAAAGTCGCTCCGACCGCCGCAGCGACGGAGACGGTACGCCAAAATATACAATTCCATGGCGCTTCCGAAGACACGGAGCAATTCGGTGCGGCGAAGCAAGTCGATGCGGGGCATAATCCATCGGATGGCACTGTGGAACGAAGTGCACCGATTATTTCCGGACAGGAAGTCGGTCGCAATGACCCTTGCCCCTGCGGAGCGGTCAACCCTGTAACCGGTGAAGTTTATAAGTATAAAAAATGTGGAATGATACATGCCTCGCATCACATCCAGTAAGCGGAGTCCCGCCGAAGCACTGTGTGCGAAGGAGGATGGAAGTGGAATGAAATACAAGAAATGCCATGGGAAGTGAAATGCAAAAATTTGTCTCGTTTTACGCTGGGGGATTTTTGTATAATCCGAAAAAGAATGAGGTCTTGCTTCACTTGCGGGATGGGAATACACCGGTAAATCCGCATCTGTGGGGATTCTTCGGTGGTACGAGTGAGGGGAATGAATCCTCTCGGGAGTGTTGTACTCGGGAATGGCGTGAAGAATTGGGAATTGTCGTTTCACCTGATGCATTGATACCGCTTTGTGATTATCCGAATCTCGAACGGGGAACGCATCGTTACGTATTCTATATCGAGAGTGATATGCTGAAGGAGGAGATGACTCTCGGAGAGGGCGCAGATTTCGATTGGATCCCGCTAGAAAAAGTTTTCCAATATGCTCTGACGGATAAATCTATACGCGATTTGCAATATTTTATCGAAGTGATAAAGAAATAATATGATCGAATATCAGGATTTTACAAGGGTTGATATACGCGTGGGGGAAATCGTTCAGGTAGACGATTTCCCTGAAGCGAGGAAGCCAGCTTATAAACTGCTGATTGATTTCGGTCCGGAAATTGGGATGAAGAAATCATCGGCGCAGATTACAAAGCATTATTCGAAAGATGACTTGATGGGAAGGCTCATCGTCGGCGTCGTAAATTTTCCTCCGAAACAGATAGGACCGTTCATATCGGAATCACTCACGCTCGGAGTTCCGGATGAAAATGGTGATGTGATACTGCTCTGTCCGACGAAAAATGTTCCCAAAGGCGGGCGAATGTTTTGAAATAATATGAATCTTCGAGATACCTACAATAAAATAGCCTCCGATTGGCATAGGGATCATCTTTCTGACGAATGGTGGAAGGATGGTTTCAATACGTTTGCTACATTTCTTCCTCATGGTGGGAAAGTACTTGATGTTGGATGTGCTGGCGGAGTAAAATCAAAGGCATTTGTTGAAAGAGGGTTTGATGTGGTGGGAATTGATTTTGCTTCAAATTTTATAGAAATTGCGAAGAAAGAGGTTCCAGGAGCTTCCTTTTATGTGGTGGACATTCGAGAAAATAATTATCCGGAGATGAAATTTGATGGTATCTTTATACAGGCGGTACTTCTCCATATCCCGAAAAATGAGACAAAGGGGATTTTAAAAAAACTGATAGGACTTTTAAATCCAAATGGTTTGATATATGTCGCTGTAAAAGAGCCGAGAGAGGGTCAGGCGGAAGAGGAGATGCTTAGAGAGGATGATTATGGCTATAAATATGAGCGATTTTTCAGCTACTATACTCAGGGGGAATTGGAGAATATGTTTCAAAACTTGGGAATGAAGGTGACTTTTTCAGAGATTATTATGAGTGGAAAAACGAGATGGGCACAAATCATTGCCAAAAAGAAATAATATGAAACTCGGAATATACGAACACTATAAGAAGAAACGGTACGAGCTGATCGGTATCGCGAGGAACTCAGATACACTCGAGGAGTTCGTCGTGTACCGCGCGCTGTATGATTCCGAGGAATTCGGCGACCATGCCCTCTGGGTGAAGTCGAAATCAGCGTTTCTCGAAGATGAGGAAATAGACGGTGTCCGTATGCCGAGATTCCGGTTTGTGGGGAAGAATAAAGATATAGAGATCAGGGCGATTGCTGTATGAAAACATTGAAATTTGTAACTGAACTCATCCCGCTTATCCTCTCGGGAGAAAAAACTTCCACTTGGCGACTTTTTGATGACAAGGATTTGCAAGTAGGTGATGAGCTCTCGTTTATTGATAGGATTTCTAGGGAGGAATTTGCGAAGGCGAGGATTGTTTCTGTCCATGAAAAGACACTCGGACAGATGAGTGAGGCAGACTTCGATGCTGGTCACGAGCGGTTTGAGAGTCCTGAGAAAATGCTTGAAGTTTACCAATCCGTACCATATTATGGCGATAAGGTGACCATGGATACTCCGGTGAAGATACTCCAATTCAAACTTATGAAGAATGTCGCGTCAAAAGTTTGCGATCACACGAGTGTTGGGATGCTTGTTTGGAAGGATGGAAGTCTCTTGCTTATCGAGAGGAAGAAGCCACCATTCGGATTTGCCCCACCTGCGGGGCATGTTGATGAGGATGTTTTCTTCGAAGACGCGGCGAGGAGAGAGCTTGAGGAAGAAGTTGGTCTGAAAACAAAAGAAATGACACTTCTTGTGGAGGGACGAAAGGAGAATTTATGTCGTCGTGACGGTGGAAGTTGGCATTACTGGAAAATATATTCTGTTGAAACGGATGGCGAAATACGGCGAAGTCTCGATGAGACGAAACAGGCGAGATACTTCGGTGCTGAAGAGTTATCAGGGTTGGTAATGAAAACGGAGCGATACATCGCCGGAGAAATAAAGCCGGAGGCATGGGAAGAATCGCCGGGACTGGAACCTGTTTGGTATGAATGGCTGAAAGAATTAAAAATCATATAACTATGAAAATCACACTCTGTGGAAGCATCACTTTTATCGATGAGATGGTCGTTTTAAAAAAAGAGCTCGAGAAATTGGGACATGAGGCACATACGCCCGTACTTGAATTTCAGAATGAAAAGGGTAATCTATTTTCAGCCAAAGAATTTCAAGTACTGCGAAAATCAGATAAGACTCAGCCAGAATGGGTTTGGAAACGAAAGAAAGAGGCGATGCTCGGTCATTATGATGAAATTGTCTGGTCAGATGCGATTCTCGTATGCAATTACGATAAAAATGACATTCCAGGATACATCGGTGCGAACACGCTTCTTGAAATGGGACTCGCTTTTTATTTGAAGAAGCCAATCTATCTCCTCAATCCCATTCCGGAAATTTCCTACAAAGAAGAAATTCTCGGCATGTGGCCGATTGTCATTGATGGTGATTTGAATAAAATAGTATGACTGAGGAGGTAAACAAAACATTGCTTTCGATGCCGTACGAGGATAGACATAAACTTATCCCAGCGGCATATCTCGTTTTGAAGCGTGATGATACAGTACTCTTGCTTCGTCGATTCAATACGGGATATGAAGATGGCAAATACAGCATGCCAGCGGGGCATGTCGATGCCGGGGAGACATTTACGGAAACAGTGATACGAGAAGTAGGCGAAGAAATCGGTATTACATTGAAATGGGAAGATGTCCGTATGGCACATATGATGCATCGGAAGTCTGTCGATTCAGAAAGAGTGGATACATTTTTCACAATTGAAGAATGGACAGGTGAGCCGAAGAATATGGAGCCAAATAAATGTGACGATCTGTCATGGTTTCCTTTAGACAAACTTCCGGAAAATACTATTCCCTATATCCAGCAAGCACTCGAATGCATTCGCGACGGAAAGTTCTATAGCGAATTCGGGTGGTACAATACATAAGCAATTGAATTTTTTCATAACGGTCGTTCCGCTTTTTGAGGGGTGCGACCGCTGTGAAAAAATCCTCATACTTTACTTTCTCATCTCTCAAATAAATATGAATTTTTTCACTCGAAACAGAGCGCTGGCAACGGTATTTTTCACAATTTTTCTCGACATGATCGGGTTCGGGATTCTCATTCCGATTATGCCGTTTCTTTTTACGGATCCGACATCCCCGCACTATATATTCGGAGCCGGCGTATCGGTTGATCGTGGGTATATGTATATGGGGATTATCCTTTCCCTTTTCTCTCTCTGTATGTTTCTTTCAGCTCCTATCATTGGAGAATTTTCAGACAAATACGGACGAAAGAAACTTTTGCTCGGATCGATTATGGGAAATGCCTTGGGATATGCTGTCTTTGCGATTGGTATTCTCCTCCACTCGGTGACATTCATCATACTGGCGAGGATGATCAACGGCCTGATGAGTGGAGGTATGGTGGTGGCACAGGCGGCGATCGCTGATATTACCAAGCCTGAGGATCGCGCGAAGAACTTCGGACTCATCGGCGCGGCATTTGGCATGGGTATGATTTTCGGACCCTTTATCGGTGGGCGATTGGTCGATCCGACTCTCGTCTCTTGGTTCACGGCGACAACCCCGTTCTTCTTCGCGGCAGGGCTTTCCATCATCAATGCGCTTTTCATCGTATTCTTTTTTAAGGAGACGAATAAACATATCGACGAGGGGAGGAAGCTCACTCTCTCCAAAGCGATACGAAACATCGAAAAAGCGTTTTCCCTGAAGTCTCTTCGTCCGCTCTTTATCACTAACTTTCTCTTTCAGGGAGGATTCTCATTCTATGTTACTTTTGCGGGCGTATTCTTCCTGACGCGTTTCGGATTCACCGAGGCGAATATCGGGAATTACTTCGCCTACATCGGGCTCTGGATCATATTTACACAGACTGTCGTGACGCGCATCGTATCGAGATATCTTTCGGAAAAGGAAATACTTCGGAATACGATCCTCATCGTCGGGACGGCAATCCTCATCGTCACTACCCTGCACGATTCACATTATTTGTATTTCGTCGCTCCATTTATGGCGATGGCTATGGGATTGACGCAGGTCAATATGATGGCGCTCATCTCACGGGCGGCTGATGCGAACATACAGGGGGAGATTCTCGGCATCAATGGAAGTGTCGCATCACTCGCTACTGCGTTTCCACCGCTTTTCGCCGGTCTGATCGCGGTGTATTTCGATGCGCATGCCCCGCTCGTCGTCGCATCGATAACAATCATTTCCGCCGGACTGTATTTCATCAATCACCTTCGGATGATACGCCTTCATGATGAAGCGATGTTATGAATCTCTCTGATCTCGAAGCATACGACTATGCCCTTCCGGAGGAATTGATCCGGAGAGAGGGTATCGAACCGCGCGATAGTGCGAGGCTGTTTGTCTATGACACGAAGACGGATACCATCACGCATGATTTCTTCTCTAACCTCGCGAAATACCTTCCTGAGCGGTCACTGCTCGTCCTGAATGATACCCATGTCGTTCCCGCGAGGCTCCATCTGAAGAAAGCGAGTGGCGGGAAGATCGAAGTCTTCGTGCTCATGAATGAGTGGGATGGAGAGAGTAATGAGATCCCGGTAATGGTCGATCGGAAATGCGGAGTCGGATGGAAACTCTTTTTCCCAAACGGATATTTTTTCGAAGTGGTACGCCAAGAAGAAAACCGATTTTATGCCATTCTAAAGCCTTCAAACAGCCTGCCCGAATCGCTACGAGAATCGTTGCGGGCGGGCGGTTCAACCCCTGTAAAATCGCTCGAGGAATTGTTGGATGAATTTGGAGAGACACCACTCCCTCCATACCTGAAAGGGGAAGAATGGTCACGGGACGAAGAAGTATTACGGAAGCGCTATCAGACTATTTTCGCGGAGTCAGGGAAATCAGTCGCTGCCCCGACCGCCGCACTTCATTTCACCGATCGGGTGTTTGCAAGTTTGCGAGAAAAGAATATCGATACCGCGACCGTGACGCTCGATGTCGGGCTCGGCACCTTCGCCCCATTGAAAGAGGAGAACTTCGCGCTGAAGAAACTACATCGAGAATATGTGAGTATTCCGCAATCAACCGTCGACAAAGTAAACTTCATACTTGGAGGTCGAACCTCCAAGTTAGATTCGGAGCCAAAAATAGTAGTCGTCGGCACCACAGCTCTCCGCACCATCGAGTCCGCCACTGCACTTAGAGGTTCGACCTCTAAGTGCAGATTGAGGCTTTATGAAGGGGAAACTGACATATTTATTACAGCACCACATCACTTCGAAATCCCGGATATCCTCATCACCAATTTCCATATTCCGAAGAGTTCACTCATGCTCCTCGTCGATGCGTTTCTGCAGGATAAAGGCGCGAAGAGAAACTTGGTGGCACTCTATGAAGAAGCCATCAAGGAAAAATATGCTTTCTACTCTTTCGGTGATTCGATGCTTATCCTATAATGAAGGAGGAGAAATCATTTATACTCTGATTATGAACGCACGAGAAATTTTGAAAATAAGTGGGATACCGGTCGTATTCGCGTCACTCTGTTGCCTGTCGCCGATCATCGTCGTCCTCTTCGGTCTCGGCAGTGTGACATTCGCCTCGACACTCGCAGATACTTTGTATGGAGAATACAAATGGGCATTCCGATTGCTCGGACTTCTTACGCTCGGAGTTGCGCTTATCCTCCACTTCCGTCGGCAAGGGGTGTGTACACTCGATCAGGCAAAACGGGAGCGGAGCCGTATCATCAACACCGTCCTCATAACGCTTGCCACGGGTCTCATCGGATACATCGTCTTTCTCTATGTCATCGTGCACTATGCCGGTGTCTGGCTTCGCATTTGGAAATAATAATAAATTATGAATACTGACTTTTGGATTGAATTTTGGCCACAATTCTTCGCGAGTATCGCGTCGACACTCTTCCTCGCCCTCATAACATTTTTGCTCACCTATCTCGCGCGTCTCCCTCTCGCGAGGTTTTTGAAGAAGACTCTGAAGAGCGCAGGGTATACGGTGGTGAGCGATGAAAAGAAATAAGGAGTAAATAAGTGTGCAAAAAATATTTTTAGAAAAAAAGGGAACGCGCGCGGGCGTTCCTCTGAGTTTGTTCAGGCATGGTTATGCACTTAGGAGTGGACTGATGATGCTCTTGATGCTTCCCTCGACAAGACTCTCGAGAAGATCCAGCTCACCGAGGTATTGGGATGCGATGGCTGATCGGACATTGAGTGGCAGTGTATCGCGATAGACCTCGATTAACATATACCCGATGATGGAGCCCGGTAATTGGTCTCCCCACCACTCAGTCTCACTCGCGATATCGTTTCCGTGAGCGACTTCGATATAGGTGCCCGGAGTAGTACCGTTGCGTTCATCGATTCTGATAACCACGAACTCAAGCTGCTCGACCTCGTCGTTTCCATGCGGATCCATTGATTGCTCAACGAGAGTATTCACGAGAGCAATACACCCCTCTCGAAGCAAAGATACCAAGTGATCAGACTGCGGATACTTCACCTCCCAAGTCTTTTCCAACTGGGCGGTGGGGATTTCGATTAAAATAAGGGCATGGCAAACGATGGGCAAGTGGAAGTCTAGAAGCCACTTCGAGATATCCTCGAGAGACTTGAATCTCGATGCAGGAATTTCCATGTGCAATCCATGTGATCCATCGGGACGTGCATATTGCTGAACAGCGATACGAATACAGCTAGTTTGCGGGTTGGGCGACATGATTATTACACCTCCATTTGCAGGTTAAAGGACTATGGCGTAGACTTTCTAGGGTAAGGATAGGGGAAAAACGCAGATTGTCAAGCTTATGAAAAAAATTCTCACACTTTGTCTGGCAATGAAAGATGGGAGAATACTCCTCGGGATGAAGAAACGGGGATTTGGTATGGGGCGATGGAATGGATTTGGTGGAAAGGCTGAAGTAGGGGAGTCCATCGAAGAAGCCGCGAAACGAGAGATGGAAGAGGAGTGCAGGGTTGAAATACAGAAAATGGAGAAGGTGGGAATCCATGAATTCGAATTCCATAATAAGCGGGGTGAAATCCTCGAGGTGCATGTATTCCGAGTAGATACATTCGTCGGTGAACCAGTAGAGACGGATGAGATGCGTCCCCAATGGTTCGCCTTCGATGATATCCCGTACGAAACGATGTGGGCAGATGATCGATACTGGATGCCACTGTTTCTCGAGGGAAAGAAACTCCACACGAAATTCCTTTTCGGCGAGAATGATACGCTCCTCGAACAAGATATCCTCGTTGTCGAGCAGGTATGATATGATAGGAGTATATAATCAACCACACATCCACTATGACTGAGGAACGCAATAATCATACGAGTACCCCACTCACAGCCGGACAAAGAGCGGCGGACATACTCACGAAATGGGCCGGGAGCTGGACATTCATCATCATCCTCTCGACTCTCCTCGCCATCTGGGTCTGCATCAATGTCGTCGCGGTCGCGTATCGTTGGGATCCGTACCCATTCATCCTGCTCAACCTCTTCCTCTCGTTCTGTGCTGCCTATCAGGCGCCAATTATCCTCATGAGTCAACGGCGCGTGGAAGATCGGGACCGCGTGAAAGCCGAGCGCGACCACGCCATCAATCGCAAGGCAGAACGAGAAATCCAGGATATGCAGGAGGATTTCGAAGAGTTGAAAACGATGATCCGGAAATTGGATCAGAAAATTTCCAAAATTGAAACCAAAAAATAGTTGACTTTCTTGCTATTTTTGATAGGATTCTTCAGTTTTCTGATTTCTTTTTTTTTGCACATTATTAAGTGAAGGGCCTGTAGTAAAGTGGTATTACGCAGCATTCGCATTGCTGAGTCGGGAGTTCGATTCTCCCCAGGTCCACGGATATGAAAAAGATGCTTATATGAGGGTCTTTTTTGTTTTTACTCTTGACATATAACAAAAATTAGAGTATAATGATAAATCAGTTCGTTACAATTTTTTTGTAAGTGTTCTCACATGTAAACTTTGTCCACATGCCAAGGGGATCTTGGGAAGCGACAAAATCACCTTATTTCCCTGGGACAGGGAGAAGGAGCTATCATGAAACAAGTTAAGTTTTCTCGGCTGGCTAGAGAGTTCCCATGCATCTCAAAAATCCTGACAGATGATGCTTTGTATCTGTCCACGGATTCGATCGGAGATTTCAAAGTCAAGCGCGGGGATGTAAATCTGCTCGAGGTTACGCCAAGTGCTTGGTCGGATGATTCCGGAATGGGAGAATTTCAAGGGCACCGTTTCTTCTGGATTGTCGACTGGAATGATGAAGTCACGCAACTCAAGTCATCATGGTGCCGGTCGATTGTTCCTCATGGGACAAGAAGCGCAGAGGACGCACTGCCTATTGGCCGCCAGCTCTTTGCTCTGAATAAGAGAATCAACTATATCGTTGAAATTGGTTGGCAGGGATGGGACGATGAGGATATCTCTGGGCGACAAAGTCTGGTGGTCTATAAGATGCACGGCTTTGATTGGCTTAGTCACCGGCGATTCGCTCGCTAGAACCTTAGCGCATACACCCTGGTCAGAAATGGCTGGGGTGTTCAATTTTGATAGAGCTTTATCTAGTAAAGGAGGACTCCGTAACTACCACAAGTGATTGCCACTCCTGCAATTCATTGATAGGATATTTAAGTTATTACCTGAGAACATACAAGCGATATGGCGAAACTGATACTTGCGCGACATGGGAAGTCGGCTTATAACAAACTCGGGTTGTGGACGGGGCATACCGATGTGGATCTGGACGAAGATGGGCATATCGAAGCGGAATGTGCGGGCAAGGCACTGTGTGGCATCACGATCCATCACGCGCATGTGTCGCAATTGAAGCGCACCCACCAGACACTCGATGGTATCAAGCGAGGACTCGGACTTGGGATAGATGACCTCGTACCCGTGAAGCATCATGCTCTCAACGAACGACATTATGGAATTCATACAGGGAAAAACAAGTGGGAAGTGAAAGAGTCCGTCGGCGAAGAAGAGTTTCGGAACATACGGCGACATTGGAATCACCCGATACCAGAAGGGGAGACACTGAAAGATGTGCATGATCGGGTCGTCCCATACTATAAGGAATCAATTCAGCCGGACTTAGTCGCTGGACGCAATGTTATAGTCGTCGCTCATGGCAATACCCTGCGCGCGCTCGTGAAATACCTCGAAAATATCGCGGAGGAACTCATCGCTGACCTCGAAATCGGGACGGGCGAGGTGTATTGCTATGACATCAATGTAGAGGGAAATATCACGGGAAAAGAAGTGCGGGGTGCGGAGAATTGACAGGTATATCATCATAACTCTCCGTTTCCGCTATAATAGGTGGGCAAGAGAGGCTGAGACAATGATCACAAAAAGAAAGCATCATTTCGATTACCGAAGTTCTTTTGAGAGGAGAAAAAAATCATGGCATTTCAGAGCCCAGATCGAAGTGACCGGTCGACGCAGGGAGAACGATTTGCGTGCGTGATGTGCGGAATGTTCACATGGGGTGACCCGCGGCGAGAAGTGAAGGAGGATTCCCTCACTTTCATCTGTGAAGGATGTCCCCTACCAAATGCAGTGAGAGCCCGTGACGGTAAAGTCACGCCCGAACTGATTTCGGCACCAGTCATATGGCTGGTTCCGAAAACTGAGTCGCCAGAGGATGAGGAGTTGCCACGACGAGAAGAAGCGGCATGACTCGTTTGGAGAAAAGAGGTGGGGAGGAGGGGAATCATCACACCCTACCTCCTATTTTTTTATATGATATAATTCATCTAGAAGGAGCAATAACTCATAAATACGATAGAGTATGCATCTGAAAAAAAGTGCGTGGGGAGCGTTCGGGGTCATCGGAGCAGTATTACTTGGTGGCTGTGCAATATCACCGACTGCCTCAGTACAGACCGATCAAACGAAAGTAGTGACTGATACGAATTCAGTGACAGTAGCTACCGGAGGAACAGAGCAGAAAGATGCCGAGATGCAGAAGCCCTCGATGCCGAAGAAGAATATCGTCGTGATATTCGATGCGTCGGGCAGTATGAATGCGACACTGAACGGTGAGAAAAAAATTGATATTGCCAAGCGATCACTCAATGCCTATATCGATAGCCTCGCAACTGATGTAAATCTCGGTCTGCTCGCATACGGACAGGCTGGAAGCAATACTCAGGCAGGCAAGGCTGTTTCATGTAGTACTATAGAAGAGAAATATTTTCTCGGACCCGTCAATAGCGCCGTTGCAAAGGGGAAGATAAATGCTATTTTCGCCAATGGATGGACACCGATCACCAATGCTCTCGACAAGGCAAATGCGATTCTCGCAGAGCACCCAGGTGAAGATAATCGTATCGTTCTCGTAAGCGACGGAGAAGAAACCTGTGGTGGGAATCCTATTGAGGCCGCCCGAAAAGTAA
Source organism: Candidatus Moraniibacteriota bacterium (assembly GCA_049289395.1). Classification (GTDB taxonomy): domain Bacteria; phylum Patescibacteriota; class Minisyncoccia; order Moranbacterales; family UBA1568; genus CAYTED01. Next base: position 23,715 of record JBATLQ010000118.1, read on the forward strand.
AAGCAAGCAATGCTCGTATCGATGTGATCGGATTTGATGTAAAGGGTGCTGTGGCCGAAGAATTGAAGGATATTTCTGTGGAAGGCGGAGGTGGCTATGTCTCTATCAAAGATGCGGATGATTTCGGTGTCGTGATAAAAGATGGGACGATCAATGCTATCACGCCAAATGCTGTGGTAAGCGTGAGTGATAGTGGAAATCTCAGTGTTCAGACCGGTGCTGATAGTATCAATATGACTGATGGCGCTCTCGATATGACTAGTGATGCTATGAATATCAAGGTAAAGCCAGGAGAAATGCCGAAAATTGATAACTTACCAAGTGGCACGACGAGTGGTAGTATCCCAGGATACTAATCGATGATGGAGCATTCCTCTATACTTTCTTTGAATATATGAAGCACCGAATACGCGTCGGGATCCTTTTTGGCGGAAAATCAGCGGAACATGAGGTATCTTTGCAATCGGCGAAAAACATCATCAACGCAATTGATCGGGAGAAGTATGAGGTCGTGCTTATCGGTATTGATAAGGATGGGTATTGGCACTCTGTAAATCCTGGGCACTTTCTTTCTCATGAAAGTGATCCGGAATTGATTGGACTCGAAGTGGCAACTGATTCTGCGGTTGCACTGACACCTGAGAGCAAAGGGGAAATCGTGAATCTCGATGCACATGGGGGCATCAGCTCTATTGATGTTGCCTTCCCGATACTCCATGGGACATTCGGCGAGGACGGGACGATACAGGGACTGCTGAAACTCGCCGGTGTGCCATTCGTCGGATCTGGCGTCCTCGGGTCGGCCGTCGGTATGGACAAGGATGTGATGAAACGCCTCCTCCGTGACGCTGGCATTCCGCAAGCGAAGTTTATAGTTTGCACGGAGAAATCGACACCATCGTATAGAGAAGCGGTTCAGTCTCTCGGGACGCCGATATTCGTGAAGCCGGCGAATGCAGGGTCATCAATCGGAGTGAGTAAGGTCCGTACGGAGGAGGAATATGAAACAGCGATACAGGAAGCATTCCTCTATGACCGGAAAATCATCATCGAAGAGAATGTATCCGGAAGAGAAATCGAATGTGCGGTACTCGGCAATGACCATCCGATAGCCTCCGTTCCAGGGGAGGTCATCCTCCATCAGGAGTTTTATTCGTATGAGGCGAAATATATCGACGCGGATGGGGCGACCATACAGATACCAGCAGAACTCTCAGAGGAGAAACGAGCAGAGATTCAAGCACTAGCGATACGGACATTTCAGACGCTTTCTTGCGAAGGGCTCGGTCGAGTAGATCTCTTTTTGAAAGAAAATGGCGAGGTATTCGTGAATGAAATCAATACCATGCCGGGATTCACTTCCATCAGCATGTACCCGAAGCTCTTCGAAGCGAGTGGCATCCCGTATCCCGACCTGATCGACCGACTCATCACCCTCGCCTTTGAGCGGTTTGAAAGTGAGAAAAAACTCAAAACAACACGGGAATAATGGTATTTTTCAGCTCTTGTCAGAGCTGTCCCTCTCGGATAGAATGGATGAGAAATGATTCGATGATTTTCTCCTATGAAAGTGATTCTCCGTGCGGATGTGAAGGGCGTTGGTAAAAAAGGCGAGCTGAAAAATGTTGCTGATGGGTATGCACTCAATGCGCTCCTCCCGAAGCAACTCGCTGTCGTGGCGACGAAGGAAGCAATAGCAGATCTCAAGCGGACGGAACAAGAAAGAGTCGAGAGGGAAACAGCACAACTTGTCTCATTGAAAAAACAGGCAGAGAAAATTGCCACGCTTACCATCACGCTCGTTCGCAAAGCAGAGAAGGGGAGATTGTTCGGTGCCATTCACGAGGGAGATATCGCCGAAGCACTGGCGAAAGAAAATATCTCCGTCGAAAAAAAGCAGGTATCCATCGAAAAACAAATCCGAGAAATAGGGAATCACCCAGTCAAAATCAATCTCGGTCGTCGCGTACAAGCCTCACTCAGTGTTACCATTCAGGCAGGATAGCGAGATCGCCACAGGAGATCTCCGTTTTTTCATACATATTGTCATGAGGCATAATCCCGAAGCATAAGAAAACACTATGGCAAAACGAGTGGTGCGACCAAAATATATCTTCGTCGTCGGCGGAGTGATGAGTGGAGTCGGGAAGGGGATCGCCACATCTTCCATCGGCAAGATACTCCAATCTCGCGGGTACAATGTCACCGCACTGAAAATTGACCCATACATCAATGTGGATGCTGGCACGATGAATCCCACAGAACACGGGGAGGTTTTCGTCTTGAAAGACGGCTACGAGACGGATCAGGATATGGGAAATTACGAGCGATTCCTCGATATCAAGCTCGACAATGAGAGCTACATGACGACCGGACGCGTGTATCAAACCGTCATCAATGCGGAACGCAATCTGGAATACGAGGGGAAATGCGTGGAGGTCGTGCCACATATTCCACTGGAAGTCATCCGTCGGATCAAACGAGCGACGAAGAAGCATCACGCGGAAATCACCCTCATCGAAATCGGTGGAACCATCGGCGAATACCAGAATGTGCTCTTCCTCGAAGCGGCGCGCATGCTGAAATCAGAGCACCCAGACGATGTGCTCTTCGTCCTCGTCTCGTATCTCCCGACACCATCGACGATCGGCGAGATGAAGACGAAGCCGACACAATACGCCGCCCGTACACTCAATGCCGCCGGTATTCAGCCGGACTTCATCATCGCGAGGGCGACGCGTCCACTCGATGAGAAGCGCAAGGAGAAGATAGCGGTGTTCTGTAATGTGCGCAAAGATGATGTCATCAGCGCCCCGGATATAGAATCCATCTATGATGTCCCGGTCAATTTCGAGAAGGATGGCCTCAGCACCGCGATACTGAAAAAATTCGGACTTCGATCGAGAGAAAACACCCTGAATATCTGGGGGGAGTACATCGAGAAAATCCGCGGGCTGAAGAAAACCGTGAAAATCGGTATCATCGGAAAATATTTCAAGACCGGGGATTTCGTCCTCTCGGATTCCTATCTCAGCGTCATCGAAGCGATCAAGCACGCGAGCTACGCCGTAGGGTACAAACCAGAACTCGTCTGGCTCGATAGCGCTGTCTTCGAAGAACATCCTGATCAACTCTCCACCCTGAAAGAGTATGACGGCATCATCATCCCGGGAGGATTCGGGAGCCGCGGTATCGAAGGGAAGGTGAGTGCGATACAATTCTGTCGTGAAAATAAAATCCCGTACTTCGGACTCTGCTATGGTATGCAACTCATGGTCATCGAATACGCCCGTCGTATACTCGGTCTCGCCGATGCGCATACGACCGAAGTGAATGAACGAACGAAGCATCCGGTCATCGATATCATGCCAGAGCAGAAAGAGAATTTGCGGAAACGAAATTTCGGTGCGACCATGCGCCTCGGCGAGTATGAAGCGAAATTAAAAAAGGGAACCGTCGCCTACGATGCCTATGGGAAAGTAGACTCCCTCATCGAACGGCATCGCCACCGCTACGAAGTAAATCCCGAATATGTCGCGGATATTGAAAAGGCAGGGCTCGTCTTCTCGGCGGTCTCGCCAGATGGGAAACTCATGGAAATCGCTGAACTTCCGAAGGGGAAGCATCCGTTCTTCCTCGCCTCACAATTTCATCCGGAATTTCAATCCACCCTCTTCCACCCAAATCCACTCTTCCTCGCTTTCCTGAAAGCCTGTACCAAGGAGAAAAAATAATGACACAAAAAGAAGCGCTCGATATCTTGAAAACCGGTGCCAATGTATTCCTCACGGGGGAGCCGGGCGCGGGGAAGACGCATACCATCAATGAGTATGTGCGGTATTTGCGTTCCCATGGTATCGAACCGGCCATCACTGCCTCGACCGGCATCGCCGCGACACATATCGGTGGCATGACCATCCATTCGTGGAGCGGTATCGGGATAAAGGACAAATTGACGCGCGATGACCTCCGCCATATCAAGGATCTCCCGCTTTACGCGAAGCGCATACGAAAGGCGAAGGTGCTTATCATCGATGAAATCTCCATGCTCGATGGCAAGATATTCTCGCTCATCGATACCGTGTGTCGCACCGTACGGGAATCCGTCGATCCATTCGGAGGGCTCCAGATTATTTGCGTCGGTGATTTCTTCCAACTCCCACCGATAGCGAGGCGACCGATCGCACCAGCTGAAGATATGCTTTGGGAACAATCGACCGAACCGATTGCACCAGCATTCGCCTTCCAATCCGATACCTGGATCGCACTCGACCCCGCCGTCTGCTACCTCACGGAACAACATCGCCAGGATGATGCGGAATTTCTCTCTGTACTCTCCGCTATCCGTTCGAAAACCATTAAAGAGAGTCATATCCGACATCTCGAATCTCGGAAACAGACCATCAACAAAATTGACGATACGAAAGCGACCAAACTCTATTCGCACAATATGGATGTCGATCGGATGAATGATGCCGCGCTCGCCACCATTTCAGAGAAACTCCTCGCGTTTTCCATGGCGACGCATGGCAGCAAGCACCTCGTCGAAACGCTGAAGAAAGGATGCCTCTCACCGGAAATACTGAATCTGAAAGTCGGTGCGACGGTCATGTTCACGAAGAATCATCCCCAAGGGAAATTCGTCAATGGGACGATCGGCACGGTCATCCAATTCGACAAAGAGACGAGACTCCCCATCGTCCAGACGACGAACGGATTGAAAATAGCCGTCGAACTGGTCGAATGGGTCATCGAAGAAGAGGGGGTGACGCGTGCGAGGGTACGACAGCTCCCGCTCCGACTCGCCTGGGCAATCACCATCCACAAGAGTCAGGGGATGAGCCTCGATGCGGCGGTGATGGATCTCTCGCGAGTGTTCGAATACGGTCAGGGATATGTCGCGCTCTCTCGTGTCCGCAATCTCGCAGGACTCACTCTCCTCGGGTACAATCAGCGTGCATTCGAGGTACATCCGATCGTCTTCGATCAAGATCGATTTTTCCGCGCGCGTTCGGAGAAAGAACAATTTACACTCGGAAAGATTTCGGCGAAGGAATTGGATACCATGCAGGCGAGTTTCATCAAGCATTGTGGTGGCAAGAAATTGAAAGCGGGGGAGAGAAAAAATCCGGATGGGATTTCAAAAATAGATAAACTCAGGGAGACCTTTCCGAACGCGTATCGCCCGTGGAAAATAGAGGAGGATACCAAGCTCCGGAAAATGTTTCACGATGGCACACCCACAAGTGAATTGATAACTTCCTTCGGTCGCCAGCCCGGCAGTATCCGTTCCCGCCTCGTAAAGCTCAGACTCATCGACGCCGAGGAAGGGGATAGGAAGGAAGATAGCGATAATGACAAAGAGTGAGTACGCAACACGAGTTCACTTTCTCGTGTGCGTGTTTGACACGGAATATCGAGGGGTAAAATTGCAGTATATAACATTAATTGCACAAAAATGCAAAAAAATACAAGGTAATATAGACAAATGTTGGTTTTTTGTTATACTGTATTGTCCATATGAAAATCATATGAATCCATAAACTTGGAAAACCGTTCTTGAAAAACCACAGTCATGAGGAGGGAATATGTCTACACAGAAGGACAAACAGATTCTGATGAGCAGGCTCGAATCTCTCGGAATTGCTTTCGAGGATGTATACGGATACACCGAAAGAATTTTGGCGGTTATGACCTCTTTCTGCCGTTTTCACCCGCCACTGAAGGAGAAGGGCTATGGTGAATTGTTGAATGCTGTTTTTTTCGGCAAGCGGCAACGAACGCAAAAGGAATGGCGAACCATTATTGAGAAGCATATCTTCGATTATTGTCCACCGAGCGTACAGTCTATCGATGACATCACGACAACCATCAACTTTGCCCTCATTAGACTCTACCTTTCGATGGCAACTATCCCATGGGATTCGAATATAACAGGAAAGATTGATGTGTTAGTCGAAACATTAGGTGAACAATCCGCGACCGTCATCCGGAAACGCTTCGGTCTCTCTCGCAATCAGAGGGGAAGCGTTGAGGATATAGCGATAGAGCTTCATTGCACGACACAGAAAGTGCGCTCCATCGAAAGCAATAGTCTCCGAGCACTCCGATGTTCGATGCGGAGAAAGTCTCTCGAAGCCCTGGTATTTACCTGGTCAGGTGCGATCAATTTCCTCGAAGGGGAGCTCGAAAAGTCTCAGGAGAGAATAAGAGAGCTTAGCCAGCTTATACTTGAGGATGGCAATGCAAGGATGGGGCTTAAAATGTTCGGGACGCCCCTCACGGTGTATCGTAAGGGGAAAAAAGGAACCCTGTAAAACTCATCTCAGAAGCAGCCGCCATCAAATGCACCGATGGCGGATTTTTTTACCCAATAACAAAGTATATAATAAAGTATGTAACCAATTACATACCTATTTCTTCATCTGTTCGACGGCTTTGAGGAGCTCGCGGAGAGTTTGTTCGATATTTCTCATATCGGTATTCTGCTGTTCTTTTTCTTTCTCTTCCTCGACTTCATCCTCGGCCATTTCTTCGGAAATATCTTCCACATCTTCGGAAATTTCATCGACATCATCGCCGATCTCCTTCACTTCTTTCTCGATGCCTTCCACATCTTCGGATATTTCCTCCACATCCTCCTTGATATCCTCCACATGCTTCTGGATGCCCTCCACATCTTCGGAAATCTCATCGACATCTTCGGAGAGCTCTTCCACATCCTCACTCACTTCAGAGAGCGTCTCCGTATGACGATTCACGGTCATCTGGATGAAGATGGAGAGGTAGATCGCTTCGAGAGAGACGATGGTCGTGAGGATGAGCATGATTTGATCGAATCCGAAGCCGAAAAATTGCAGGGAGAAAATTCCCACAAATCCGATGGTATGGATGATGAGGGAGGGGATGGATCCGACATTTTTCGTGACGGAGAGTGACAGTTTTTCGAGATGTGATATCTCTGCTTTCGTTCCTTTGGACATATTATTTGAGAGTTCAGAGATGGGAAGTGAGACGAGGAGAAAGAATTTTTTATAACACATGACAAATAAATTTCATTTCAGCGGACGCACCGCTCCAAAAGCGGAGCGACCGATAAAATGAAATTTCCATCCGACAGCGGTGCGTCCGCTGATTGGAATACTCTCAATTGTATCACAAGGCAGAATAGAAACAGCGGTTGCACCCCTCCAAAAGGGGAACAACCGCTCGCGCTCGTACAGGGGCTGTAAAAAAGATAGTTTAGCGACTTTCTTTCGGAATGATGCTGACGAATATGCGCTCCACGAGTTTCCCAGTGAATTCGCGGACTTTCCTCGTCTTGAATTCGACGATGCCATTCACGAGGGCATAGAGGGTATCATCGGCGCCTTTCTTCATGTTTTTCCCGAGATGATATTTAGTCCCACGCTGACGAATAATAACATTGCCCGCCTCGGCAAATTGACCGCCGTAAATCTTTACACCGAGGCGCTTAGAAATGGAATCACGACCAAGGGAGGTCGTTCCGCCTGCTTTTTTATGTGCCATATGATAATCCTCTTACTTTTAATCAGAAAATGAGTATAATGGAGTATAGCATGTTTTCGCTGGTTGTCAACGAATATGAGGGAGGTGATCCGCATCGTTCAGGCGTGGTTTTCACGGGATCATACCAGACTCGTACTTGGTATCGGTGTTTTTTCTGCCGGACTTCTTGGATATTCGCTCGGGATATTGCGTCATTCGGCGACATCCGAGATCCCGATCACGATGAATATCGTCCCTCCAAAGGAAACACAAGAAAAAGACGGCGGTATTCCCTGGGGTATGCCGGAAAAAACCGAAGATTCGCGCGCAGTGATCAAAACAGAAAATTCATTGGC
>JBATLQ010000119.1:0-9783 GCA_049289395.1 Candidatus Moraniibacteriota bacterium
GTCTTTGACTTTACCAGTCTGCGTGGATTTACTCGACCTCTTTCTCTCACTTTCAAGATAAAAATCATTTCCGTCCCGAAAATATTTCCATGGTTTCCCCGTTGGACTTATGAGAACAAAAGATGCGCCATCAACAATGCCATCCATCATCTTTTGCACCTCAGTTTCATCTCGCTTCCCCTCTTTCCTTGATTCTTTCGCCTGAAGAGCAAAGGGTTCTGGTGCCTTCATAGCATCACCTTGTCCTGAATCGGAAAGTGCGGCTATCTTCTGATCAAGAGCGTCCGATCCATCACGAAGAATATCATTGAGTGCGAGTCGATCTTTCTCTGCTTGTGCCCCATCTGGAAGTTGTGGTTTCAGTTCGCTCATACGCTTTTTATAAATCTTTTATCTTATTTTTTCCAAAAGCAATTCTACGACGATACCCCTTTGCTCCAATGGTACTCCCTGAAAGCACTTTTCTACCTGTTCAATCATCCACCTCTTCAAAGCCTCCATTTTCGTTTCCTCAGAAAGATTCTGTAAAACTGACATCTTTTCTGTAATGCCTCGAAACGTCTCACTCATAACACTCACCTTCTCTTCCCATCGAGGCTCACTCTGGAGTAAATCACTCAGCTCTGGACGCCCGTCCGGTGACACAGGAATATCCGCAATTCCAGAGGCATCGTGCCGCTTCATCCAAGCCGTCATCTCTCGTTGATCGGGATGTTGTCCATTCTCACTCCTATCACGAGCATCCCGAACGGCGTCATCCATATCAATCGGAAGCGTAGATGGCTTGTTTCTAAGTTTCGTCCCATTCGTTGATTGTCTTGGTTTTGGCAACTGACTGCCAGGGAGTGGTGGTTGATCGCCCGGCTTGCCAGCAAGAGTACTCGTAGCGGATTTCCTCTTTTGTTTCTTCTGGTCTTTTAATTCGCGCCTAACAGCGAAAAATTGTTCTTTCCAAAGTGCTACCAATTTCTCACGAACTGGGGCGACATCTCCCAACGCTGAACAACCAAAATAATCGAGGTATCGGGGAAAAAACATACCTTTATCTACATCCGGCGTAATCTTCAAGACATCACGCAAAGAACTCCGAAAATGCTTTGTATGGGCATCATCAAAAAAAACTTCAACAATTCGTTTCTCCCATCGATCAATAAGAACATTGAATTTTTCAGAAAAATCTTTGTCCACCGGAAGTAACACCTGTAATCCATTTGACAATTTAAGGCTCAGCCTTTTCCTCGCACCTTTTGAAGGAACCCTATCTACTAAAACCATGAGATCTTCTACGCTCTTGGCCTGAGTTAATACATTCTCCATAGCGGAGATATATAAATCCCCCTTCTTCTTCAAATCTTCCAATTCATTTGCCTTGAAATCTTTATTCTCTCGACTGCCACGCCCTCCAGCCCGAGGTGTATCTGACTTCGAATATTTTGGTTCCGAGACAGGCAAAATAGACGCATCACCATTTATTGATGCAAGCCTGCTCGCTAGCTCACGAATTTTGACGAGACTCTGCGCATCATTTCTCTCTCCAGCTGCCATATCTTTTTTATTTATTTGAACCAGTATAGTGCGATTATATCAAAACAAACATTATTTGTCGCGTTTATCTTCAAGCAAGAAACCGGTGCTTCTCGACAAAAAATTAAACCACGCATCCTCCGCTACTCGCGCAACAGCATGTTCATGTGATTCTCCGGCGGATAGCCCCACTGAGCGCAACTCTCCACTTACGAGATCATCAACAATAGTTTTTATACCCCTAAGATACTCGTATACTCCGTCAGGATCTTGACTGAGAGCTTGTTGCAAGCCGCCTGCTGATGCGAAGTTCTGCTCTATTATAGGCCTTGCTTCATCAAAAAATAAAGCAATTTTCCTACTGACTCGTGATTCTTGAGGTGACAGAGGAACCATCTCCGTCCCGAATTCGCCTCGGCGACGATTCCATGAATCTGCCAATTCCTTATTGGCCGAAGCAATCAACGGCTTCAATTGATCACCAAACAATTTCGAAAAGCCCGGAAGTGTCGTGTCCGAAGGGAGGCTTCTTCGATGTACTATCATCTCTTGAAGCACTTCTCGTACGGGACCAAATTCAATCGAATCATTTTTCGGGTCCGTTGGAATAAATCTTCGTGTGCCATTCTGCCCCGTTCCGAGCGTATCTAATTCACCCAGATCTTTCGCCTCCACGAATCTCTTCCGCCATTCCGCTTTCACGAAATCCAGAGCAAAGGTAAATTTCTTCCCGAGATACAACGCTTCCAAATCTGAATTTCGCTCATTCCACAAGGAGCGTGCCTCCCGTTGTAATGATTCTCCCATAGAATCAAATGCCTGTTGCGCTTCATCCGGAACGGAAAGGAATATCTTGTTCTTCGTTTGTCCCCCGGTCATCGGATTCACTTCATAAGAAAATATGCTCTCGAGACTTTCTCTATCGTGAGCGGCTTCAATAAATGCACCGCGATTCCGTACCTCTTCTTCAAGAGAATTTTGGTATGATTCCAGCTGTTCAACTGAATTTTCAATTACATTTTCTGTAAATTCTGGTGCAACTACATTTTCGACAACTGGTGCTTGCGTATCATTGGTAACAGCACGCTCCGACTTTTGGACACGACCTCTCTTCGGAGCGCTTTTCTTCGTCGGAGATTTTCTTTCTGGCTCGTCATCCAGGCGCATTTTCTTTTGCCGAGGTTTTTGCGCTCGCTTGTCACGATCGCCTTTATCGACTGGCTCATGCGAAACGAATCGAGCCATTTTCTCTCGCTGCTCATCCGAAAGAAATTCTTCCGGTATGGACTTTGCGAATTGAACAATCTCCCGAAGAACAAGGGAGGTGTCACCTCTTTCTTCCGCCTGTTTGTGGTACGACTGAACCAGCTCCTGCAGACGATTTCTTCTCATCATAAAATCAGCCCAAAGCAGCCAATTTTGATCATCAGTATAGCCCTCCCCAGATATCTCTGACGCCTCAACCGAATCCAAATCATTCAACAAGCCATCTCCATACAAAGTGAAAATTTTTCGATCTTTCGCTCCTCCTATTTCATCATATTTCGCCCCATCAGCGACCCCAACCATTTTCGCAAAATCGTCCTGTGAAACAACGGACACCACCCGGCTCCCTTTCTCAAAATATCGAATACTCCCATCCGAACCGACGGATTTCACGACAAAATCAGGAGCTTCGCCCCTTGTAAAAGATGCTTGATCAAGAAAAAATTCATCCCCCGGAGAGAAACCGCTTCGGATCTCCCTCTTATTCCGTTTTGACTCCCTGATTCCACTTTTCCCTTTCGTCCGATCCTTGCTTCGCGTATCGGAAGAGGAAATATCTTGATGAGTCGGAACCTCAACATTCAACCATTCACCACTATCATGCTTCTCCTGTATTTTTCGAGGAAGCTCTGCGAACATTTTCGGTGGTTTGTATCCTTCCATAAAAATTCTTTTTTTATGCTATAATTTTATCACAAGTGACACAAAACAAACAATCAGCATTTTCTTATGTCCACACAACGGCGCCTCGTCTCTCCCATGCTCCTCGGATTCGGAGCGATTATCCTGCTCGCTTTTTTCCTGCGCTTCTACAATATAGAGAATCTCCCTGCCGGACTCTACCCGGATGAAGCGATGAACGGTACGAATGCGATCACCGCAAACGAGACCGGCGACTACAAACTCTTCTATGAAGAGAACTCCGGTCGCGAGGGACTCTTCATAAATCTCCAAGCACTCGCGCTTCGGACATTCGGGTACACTATCCCCGCACTCAAGCTCTGGTCGGCCATTTTCGGCACCCTCACCGCGCTCGGCATCGGACTCCTCGCGTGGGAGCTCTTCTCCCGTCGCTCCGCCGCCCTCATCGCGGCATTCATCACCGCGACTTCCTACTGGGCGATCAATTTCTCCCGCATCGGCTTCCGCGCGATCATGACTTCATTCCTCCTGTCGTTTTCTTTCTATTTTTTCTTTCGCGGGTTACGAACGAGGAAAATACTACCCTTTCTCCTCGCCGGAGGTATCTTCGGTCTCGGTGTCCATACCTATATCGCTTTTCGTGCGGCACCCGTTATCCTCATCCTCCTCCTCCCTTTCCTCATGCTCTCGTATGAAAACTTTCTCAAACACTACTGGAAACACGCACTCGCATTCGTTTTCGCCGCGTTCATCACGGCGAGTCCCATGTTCTATGATTTCTATCAGAACCCGCATCACTTCTCCGATCGCTCCGAGGATATCTCTATTTTCTCACCCAAAGTGAATCACGGCGATCTCTTTGGCACCCTGAGCAAAACCATCGGACTCTCTCTCATTAAATACAACTTCGTCGGCGATCAGAATTTCCGTCACAATTACGCGCCCTATCCCATCCTCGATCCTATCATCGGCACATTCTTTCTCGCCGGATTCCTCTTCCTCCTCGGACAAACCTGGAGGCTCCTTCGCGCGCGAATTCAGCGGAAGGAATACCATCCCCATCTCGCACGAAACGCCCTCCTCTTCATTATTTTTTTCGTCATGCTCGCTCCGGAATACCTGACGAATGAGAGTCTCCCTCATGCCCTCCGCTCCATCGGTACCCAGGTTCCCGTCTTCCTCTTCGCGACCTTTCCTGTACTCTTCCTCTTCAACCTCGCGCTCCGAAACAAAGGAAGTCGGAAAATTGTCTTCCTCTCCTTCATCATCCTCGCCCTCGGAACGAGCGCCCTCTGGAATACGGTGAAATACTTCTCCTTCTTCGCGCACCATCCGAAACAATACAGCTCTTTCGGCGCTACCTTCAAAAACATGGCTCAGCATATCAATACCGCCCCGGAGGAAACCCGCATGTACCTCCATGCGAATACCGGCTACATCGACCTCCAGGCCATACTCTTTCAAACCTATCATCAGGCGCGCAACTTCACCGTACTAAAACCAGGGACGAGTATCATCGCCCCGGCAGAAATTATCATGATGCGCTTTGATGAAGACCTCTATTCACGGATCAAGGTGCTCTCCCCGCAGGCATATACCGAAACGATTCCTTCTGATTCCGGCTATGCTGATTTCAAGACCATCGTGATACCGGGAGTCCAAAAGTAAAACTTTTGTAAAAACGAATTTTGAAGGAAGAATTTTCCCGCCAAAGCGGGACCCCGACAAGGCGGTGGCGAATCAATTCTGAATTCTAAAATTAAAAAATTCAATCGAAATTCAAAATGAGAAATTCAAAATTAATTTTCACCAGAAAAATCCTATGCATCAACTCCTCCAATTCGTAAAGCGCCACCCGGTCATCATCCTCTCCCTCATGCTCGCTGTTTTCCTCGGGTTCACCCTCCGAACCGCCTGGACTGACTCCGCCACCTACGACGAGCGGGCACATATCCCCGCATCCTACAGCTCTGTCCGCTATGGAGATATGCGTATCAATTACGAGCATCCCCCGCTTCTGAAAGACCTCGTCGGACTCTCCCTCCTCACACTCAATCCAACATTCCCAATTACCGATCCCTTGTGGACCGAGGGCGTGAATGAGCAGTGGAATATCGGAACGCTCTTCCTCTATGGACCCTTGAACAATGCCGACCTCCTCATCTTCCTGGCACGACTCCCTATTATCCTCCTTTCTCTCCTCGCCGCATACTTCCTCTATCGGATGACAAGGGAGAGCGTCGGCACACTCGCCGGCATCTTCGCGGTTCTCCTCTTCGCCTTCAATCCGAATATCATCGCACACGCGCACCTCGTCACGACCGACCTCGGTATCGCGACCGCCATCCTCATCGCAACTTATTTCTTCATCCGGTTCTTGAAACACCCTTCCACCCGAAATCTCATCATCGCCGGCATCATCCTCGGTCTCGCACAAACCGTGAAATTCTCCGCCATACTCATCCTCCCGATATTCGGGATCATGTCCGTTCTCTACGGGATTGGCACGGCTATCAAACTCCCCTGGATCGAACGATGGAAACTCGCCTTCGCATACGCGCGAAAATATATTTACATACTCCTCATCTGCTTCATCACTGTCTACACAGTGTACCTCCCGAATGTCTGGAATATGCCTGGGGAACAGATGAATGCCCTCGCCGAACAGAAATTTAATGACGACCGCGAAGCGAAAGTCTTCGCCCGAAATGTCATAGCAAACATGGAACAAATTCCAGTGCTCAAGCCCTTCACTCATTACACGCTTGGGGTCATGGTCGTATTCACCCGGGTCGCTGGTGGCAATGTCTTCTTCTTCAACAACCCATTCTTTAATGACTCTTCGAGAGATCTCATCTCCACAGTCGCTTCTCCGTGGTATTTCCCTGCCGTCTTCCTCATGAAAGAAACCATTCCCTTCCTCTTCCTCCTTTTCTTCTCCATCCTCTACAGCCTCTACCACATCGCGAGACTTCCCCTCTGGCGAGAAACAGCATCTCACGGATTACAAAGTATCCTCGCGAGTTTCCACACGAAAGTAACCGAGTGGGCGATCGGTCTATTTATCGCGCTCTATGTTCTCCTCTCCGTCACGGGCAATCTCAATATCGGACTCCGTCATCTCTTCCCGATCATCCTCTTCCTCTCCTTCTTCATCGCGAAAACCCTCGCACAATTCGTGAAACGACAGACGAGAAATGAAGAGCATCTCGCCCCCGAATACCAGCTGAATCGTCGCATCCTCTCTATCATCGGATTCGGATTTTCCGTTTGGATCATCGCTATCCCCTTCATCGCCTATCCCAACTTTCTCTCCTATTTCAATGAAGCCATCGGCTCAAAAAATGGATATCACTATGTCACTGATTCTAACTATGACTGGGGTCAAGATATGAAGCGCGTGAAGGAATTCGTCGACAAGTATAATCAATGCGTCGGACAATTAACAAAGTCCCCTGCTTGTCGCACTCTCATAGGTGCTTCTCGAAACGACATTACTCTGCGCTATCCATCTGGCTTCGAAAAAATTAATACGATTCGTGTCGATTATTTCGGCGGGGCAGAACCGAGCTACTACCTCGGCAACGCATTCAAACCCTGGTATGGTGGCTTGCCACCCGAAGCCGGCTGGTATGCCCTCTCGACATTTTTCATCCAGGAAGATTCGTACAAAACTATCGAACCAGGCACCCCGAGCTATCGTGATTGGCTCTGGAAGTTCCGACCCGTCGCGAGAGCCGGCGAATCCATCCTCATCTATTACCTCACGGAAGAAGATATCGACTCCCTAAGACATTAATTTTGAATTCCTAGTTTTGAATTTTGATTCAATTCTTTAATTAAGGAATTCAAAATTGATTCGAAATTCGTACTTCGAAATTTGAATTTTTATGCTATTCACTGCTCCCTGCTCCTTGTTCACTATCAAGCGTATAGTACACTTTGTTCGCCGTTCGGAGATCCACGCGGGACAAATGATCCTGATCCATCTCCGGAATACCACGATCCAGAGTTGCCTGTAGCGTACTCAGGGTATCATCGACCGGTCGATGTCCATCAACCATCATATCGAAACCGTCTTCCACATGGAACACAAGCTCTCCGGAAAATCGCGCCAATAAATGCACTTCCGGCGAAAGCGTTCTCCCGAATCGACTTTCAAATTTCCTCCGGTATTCTACGATAGATGCATCTATAGATGCATCTATGACGGCATCTCCCGACTTCGTTTCCCGTCCGTCTTCATCATACAATATGATCGTTGTCGAACTGCCAAGCACCGAAGAAATATTCGGGTGACTCTGCGTCACTCCCTCCTCATCCAAAATGAAATCCTCATTCGCCGACCGCCAGACAATCACGATCGGTCGCTCCTCAATCCACACCAACAATCCATTCGGAAAAATCCTCTCCACGCGAACGGATTTGACATGAGGAGAGAAATCCCTTATATCCGAAAGGATTTTTCCCCTCGGAACAAAAAAGAAATTATTTTTCGGGAACACCCCGAAGTATTCCCCCCTCATATCGGTACGCATGATGTTTTCGATATCCGTCGACGAGATACGCTCATTGCCAGTAAAATCAATATCCGCAATCATAGTCTCCCCAGAAAAAAAGAGCAGGTAGCTAAGCGCGAGGAGAAAAAGCCCCCAGAGTATGAAGGGAACGAGGAGATATGACCGGACAGTTTTTCGTTCCGGCTTCATGCGTTTCTCCCTCCCCGCAGAAAACTCTGAGAAGGGAATCATCGGTGCTTTCTGCCGTTGTTTTCTTTTCAAAAAATTCATATCAAATGTTCCTATGCAGACAGAAACAATGTATCGAATGCCAGCCTCCCATTTGCCTGCGTCACTTTCAATGTCCCGAGTACCGAATGCAATCGATCCAAAAAGAGAAGTTTCTCCCGAACCATAGTTGCCTCGCCACCTGTTCGGAGCTGTTCCCGTGCACCGAGGAGATACCATTCGCACAACTCGATTCCCAGTGGGACATTTTTCCCGAATTGTTCCGAGAGGGTGAGTCGCTCAGATACCGGAAGCGACGCGAGGCGAAAGAGCTGACGGAGGAGCACTTTCTTTTTCTCGAAACTCTTCGGATCCCGTGCCGCTTCAATCGGCAACCCCGGTCGTCCCAGAGAAAAGAAAAATGGTTCCACTGTAGTCCCATTGGGAAAGAGTTCCTGCATACCGCGGGTAATGAGCTCCTCTCCTACCGGCTCGAACGATACGACCTGGCAACGCGACCGTACAGTACCGAGAATGCGTCCCGGCTCATGCGTGATGAGTATGAGGATGGCACTATCGACCGGATCCTCCAGCGTCGTGAGGAGCGCGTTCTGAGCACCCTCCGTCAAACGATGCGCATCTCTGATAATGCCAACCCGGAATCTTCCCCGTGAAGGATAACTCGAGAGAAATGCCCGGAGTTCGCGGATACTCTCGACCGGAATCATTTTCTCCTTCGTCACACCATGCTTCTCTTCCTCCTGTGGCTCTATGATCTGGATATCGACCACGGAACCGCCAGTCAGTCTGCCCGCGAACTCCTCTGCCACCAAAAATTTCCCAATCTTGTCCGGACCGGAAAAAATGTAAGACTGGGAAGGCGATTCACTCTCCGCGATACGCAAGAGTAATTCGCGCTCATTTTTGTGACCGATGATAACCATACTTGTAATCAGTAATTAGAAATTGGTAACTAGGAATATCAAGAAGATAGTTGATTACCAATTACAAGTTACCAATGACGCGGTTTATCGCATTTTTCATCTTCTCCTGAAACCGTTCCTTCGAAAATCCCTGCATTACCTGTTGCATCTCTTCCCGATCATACCGTTCCTCATTCGCGATGAATCGCCGGACACCATCCGAGAGAATCTCTGGCGTTTGGGCGAAGAAGAGCTCCCCATTCACACCGGAACGCACCAATTCTCGCACCCCCCCGCGATCGAAGGCGATGACCGGTACCCCACAAGCGAGCGCTTCCGCCGCCGCCAATCCGAAATCTTCCTCCGCGACATGCACGAGTGCCCTCGCTTCACGATACCATTTCGACAGAGTCTCATCTTTCTGGAATCCTTTGAAATAAATATGCTGACCCGCTCTCTTTTCGAGTGACTTCCGAAGTGGTCCCGTTCCGATAATGACAAGCGGGAGTTCCAGCTTATTAAATGCCTCGATTGCCACCGCAATTTTCTTCGCCTCCGTCAATCGCGACACCATCAGAAAATAATCCTCGATTCCCCTTTCTCCCTTTTCTTCCCCTTTCTCCCTTTTCTCAATCATGACAGGCGGGTACACTACTTCCGATGGCAGACGATAATACTTCGCGATGCGCTCTCTCGTATAG
>JBATLQ010000120.1:0-1582 GCA_049289395.1 Candidatus Moraniibacteriota bacterium
GGATCACATCCTGATGAACGACGCCTTCGCCGTACCTGCGGTGAGACTCGCTGACGGAACCATGCTGGGAGTGGGAGTCATGCACAATCCGGCGGAGGAGAGTGCAGGCTTGTGGGCCGGTCGCCAATCGGTAGCTGGGTACGTCATCGCTCCCGGCGCCCATGTGGATCTGGCACTCGGTTTGTCTCGTGACGGGGCCGAGACCGGACGGGTTCACAGCCAGATCGTTACATATCGGGTCGACGGTGAACGCTACGATCGCAAGGCGACCTCCGAGTTGAATCTTGCCCTCACAAACGACTGCGAGACCCTCGACGACGTCCAGTAGCACCTGCTTCATCAGCGCGGCAGAAGCGGGCGTCAGTGAAGTTCTACTCGTAGTGCGTCCACATCCTCAGAATGTGGACGACGTGGCGCTCAGGGAGCACCTCATAGACAAGTCGGTGCTGGATATTGATGCGTCTCGAGTAGCAGCCCACGAGGTCGCCGACCAACTTCTCGTACTTGGGTGGCGTGGTGAACGGATCCTGAGCCAGGACCTCCAGCAGGTGCTGCGCCTTCGTCTTCAGCCCCGAGGAGGCCAGCTTCTTGGCGTCCTTCTGGGCATGGCGCGAGTACACCAGAGTCCAAGGACTCACCAGTCCAGCTCGGTCGAGCCCGCATCGACACCCTCCGCGCGGGCACGACGGATCGACTCAGACAACCCAGGCACCGACTCCAGGAACAGCGTCTCCTGAATGGCCAGCCAGTCCTCCTCACCGACAAGCACAGCATTGCCACGCTGCCCGGTGATGGTCAAAGGCTCGGATTCCTCGTAGACCTGATCGAACAACCGGTACAGATTCGCCCGGGCAGACGTTGCGCTCACAGCAGTCATGGAAACCACCTCCGCCCTAAGCGTACGTCATGACGTACGCTCAACACAGGATGGCCAGATACGGGGAAGCTCGACCGAGTGACGTGGTCGGTCGCGGGCAGTACCACCTTCAAGCCGATGGCGTCGATCTTCACCATCCAGACCACACCAGGAGCGGCAGATCCGGTAGAGCTACCGTGGTAGGACGTCCGGTAGTAAGCTGGTCGCATGAGTCAGATGAAGTTGAGCGTGAGCCTCTCCGAGAGCGAGGTCGCAGCCTTGGACAAGTACGCCCACGCTGCTGGCCTGAAGTCCCGCTCCGCGGCCATCCAGCAAGCGATCAGGCTACTTGGCGACGCAGAACTCCAGACCGCCTACGAAGCAGCTTGGCAGGAGTGGGAGGACTCGGGTGACGCCGACGCTTGGGCATCCGCCGCTGCCGATGGGCTGGCTGATGCTCCGCGGTGAGATCCGGCTGGTCGATCTGGAACCTGCCCGCGCAGGAGAGGCGGACAAGCGTAGGCCGGCAGTCATCGTGAGCAACGACAACGCAAACGCCATCGCAGCCAGGCTGGGTCGAGGCGTCGTCACCGTGGTACCCGTCACCAGCAACATCGCGAGGGTCTTCCCCTTCCAGGTCCTCCTCTCCGCTCATGAAACAGGCATCCATGTGGATTCGAAAGCCCAAGCCGAACAAGTTCGTTCGGTTTCGGTGGCACGACTCGG
>JBATLQ010000121.1:0-3324 GCA_049289395.1 Candidatus Moraniibacteriota bacterium
CACATACCCCGTCACGACATACCAGAGTACTATCCACCAGAGTGACACCGAAATGTCAGAAAAGAAACTCCCGGGGAGTCCACTTAAAAGTTCCGCACCAGCGATGAACAGATGCGCGAGAAAAAAAGTCGGCCAGTTAAGGAAGAATACTCCCCCGGGTATCACGAGACCTACGAGACCAGTGAGAAATGCGAAAATCATAATCAACGGGACCAAGAGAACGATGGATATATTCGCGATAATGGACACCAAAGAGAAGGTACCGAATTGTATGAGGATGACCGGTGCGACAAGCCATTCGACGAACAATGAGATGAGGGCTAACTCAAAGAAAAATCTCGCGACGATATTCTTCGGCATCCAAAATCGCTCACGAACACTCGCGTAGAGGATGAGTGCGAGCGTCGCGAGATAGGAAAGTTCGAAGCCGATGTCGAATCGAACGAGGAGCGGATTCCATACAAGCATCCCTGCGAGTGCGAAAAGCCAAATACGAAACCCGCTTCCTGGACGACCGATTGCAAGTGTGAGGAGGAGAAATGATCCCATTATACCCGCGCGCACCGCAGATGCCGGCGCCCCGACCAGGAGGACATAGATGATAATCCCGATGATGGCGACGATCGACGCACCCCTCCGATACCATCCAAACACGATCGCGAGGAAAAAAAGAAGCATGCCCACGAGGGTGATATTGTATCCCGATACCGCCGTCACATGGGTCACACCCGTTCGTATAAAAAGCGTTCTCTCCACACTCGAGAACCCTTCATCGGCACCCATGAGCATGCCGAGCGAAAGCGCGGCTTCCGGTGCTGGCAGTGACCCTTCGAGTGATTGTACGAATTTCTCTCTCACCGAGAAGAGGATTCGGCGGAAACGAAGTCCCATGTCACTACTTCGCCCTATCGCAGTGACACGGATCGGTTTCTCACACACATACCCGATACCGCGCGTCGCGAGTATGAGCCGGTATGCCACCTGCCGACCTGCTATCTCGATATACTCCTCCGGTCGCTTCATATCACAATCAATGGCGAGCCGGTCACCTAGCATTCGTTCCTGTGCGGATGACTCACGGAGAAGTATCGTTTCCCCAGGACAAAACCCGCTCTCACAATGATCTCTCCTGATTTCTGACTCCCAGAAAAAAGATTTCTCGACACTCGGATTAACGACGACGACATCCCCGCGAAAAGATTCACTCGGTTCAGGTAACCGTTCCCAGTACTGAAGCACCCAACTCCCCATCCATACGCCCAGGGCAAGTGCGAGCAAGAAAAATATCACTCGAATAAAAAATGACTTCCCGAAAAGTGAGAAACCACAGGCGACGAGGGCGATACCGACTACCGCCATGATATCGAAGGCACTCGCAGGGGAAAATGTCCCCAGAAAAATCCCGAGAGAGAACCCACCACAAAGAAGCAGTAACGCATCCCATCGCTTCATATCTATTCTCCACTCCCATCCAATTTTTCCAATGCCTTGAGGAAACTCTTCGCGCTCCCGAATGATTTGTACACACTCGCGAAACGGATATACGCAACCTCATCCAAATCCTTCAGTTTTTCCAACACCAAATTACCAATGTCCTTGCTCGGTATCTCCGCGACATGCCGTTCGTGGAGGGTATACTCTACCTCACTGATAATTTTCTCGATTTTCTCCGGAGCATTCGGGCGCTTCTCAAATGCCCGTTCGAGACCAGCCTCAATCTTTTTCCGATCATATTCTTCCTTGCGACCATCTTTCTTCACGATAATCATGCGGAACATCTCCACTTCTTCGTAGGTGCTGAACCGTGCCGAACACTGCTCGCACTCCCGGCGACGGCGAGTCACGCGACCCTCCTTCGTATCGCGCGAATCCACGACCTTGGTCTCAGTATGATTGCAGAATGGACAGAGCATAGCTTGGTATATTTAAAACACCTTTATCTTAGAGCGAATAGATGCGATTGCCAAGCGATACGAAAAGAAGGCTTATGAAAGCCTTCTTTTTTGAACCCTCTTTATGGTGCTGTCTCTATCCAATTATAATTCCGTTTCTGTGAGGCAGAGCAAGAGACATTGATGGCACTACCGAAGCTTCCATTGCAATCCCAGGAGTAAGTGGTACCAGAGAGGGAGAATCCACTGACAGCTCCGGAACTACAGAGACCAGATGATCCTGCATTGAGTGTTTCGAATGACTGCGTATTGGAAGATCCACAGATACCTGGTTCTGGGAGTCTGGTGAAGGTAGCGGTCACTGTTTTGTCTGCGATGATATTGTTTACGGTGCAGTCATTGCCGGAGACACTCGTACATCCACTCCAGCTGATGCTTGAGGAAGTTGGATTCGCACGAAGGGTGCGAGAGCTGTTGTAGGGAACGGATTCAGTGTTTCTTCCAAGTGCAGAGTCGATACTCGTCCCGGTAGAGGTGAGATCAACGATAGTTCCTCCGGCGGATGGACCAAGGTTCTTTATGGCGGAGAGAGTGTAAGTTTGTACGAGTGTCGAACAGACGATATTCGTTCCTCCACCGGATCCATTGCAACTCCAAGACCAGTTGGTGCCTATTTGCGTGGGAGGCGTACTCGTACCGGTAGTACAGAGACCAATAGCCGGTGCAAGACCAGATGGGATAAGCGTAGCGGAACCGCAAGTGCCACTGACTGCACCAACAAGAGTAATATTCGGCGTCGCCCAAGAAGAGCGCCCCCCCTTACTATCTTCCGCTCTCACTTGAAATACCTTTACGCCAATAGTCAACCATTGACTAGAAGAATTGGAGGCGGATTGGGAAGTGCCTGAAGGAGTATAACTCGTATACTGATCGACACTACCATTTCTATCCCAGTCTATGGCATAACGAAGAGAATCGCCATCAGGATCGGTCGATGTAAACGCGAAAGGATACGCGGTATTCACACTACCGGAGAATGGTTGCGGAGTGACGGTGGGAGTAGTAGGAAGGCGATTAGCAGCGACGCCAGTAGCCGTGAAAGAAAAACTGATTGTTTTCTCTGGTATATCCACACTGAATTCCGATCCCACGGACCCTCCTGGGCACCCAGTGGTATAGTTACAACTCGTCCAAGCGACACCACTGTAATTATAAAGGGGCACATCACTCCTATAGCAGGCAGCACCTCCGAAAGCAGAGGTATAGGCATAATAAAACTTACCGTAATTTGCGGGGAAAGTCATTTTTCCGGCTACCGTTCCTGGTTGAGTAATCGTACAGGTCGTACTGCCATCAGCTTGCCTCGGATCACAACTCATCCCACTCGTCGGGGAAAAAGTAGCAACGGGAATATTGATGGAAAGCGGTATAT
>JBATLQ010000122.1:0-3657 GCA_049289395.1 Candidatus Moraniibacteriota bacterium
GTCCCGGCGAGGGTGAGAGGATTGCTGAGCGGATCGGCGAGTCCGGCGAGTATGGTCTCGGGGATGGCGAAACCGAGTCCGAACGAGAAAGCAACAGAGAAGAATCGGATCGAAAATGTGCTCGGGAGGGCGTCGCGTCCTTTCCAGAGGAGTCCGAATTTGAGTGATTCTTCGAAGAGCGGAACGGCGAGAGCGAGGAGGAGCAGGGACTGTGTTGGAAAAACCGAAAAGAGCATAAGCTCTCCGAGGAGGGCGGTGATGGCGGCGAGCACGCCGAGTGAGAAGAGACGCATAAGGAAGAGAACTTAGAGCTTTTAGAGATCTTAGAGTTTTTAGGAATTCAGGGAAGCGAGATGGGATGTAGAATCGGCGAGTTGAGATTTCGCTTCGGCGAGTTTCTTTTTTTCGGCTTCGATGATTTCGGGTTTGGCGCGTTCGATGAAATTTTTGTTTTCGAGTTTCGTCAGGATGGTGGTGATGTATTTTTCTTTGTCGGCGATCTCCTTCTCGAGGCGTTTCTTCTCCGCTTCGAAATCGACGATGCCATCGAGTTCGATAGAGACCTTGAGCGTTTCGGATTGTGCGAGGGCGGTATGTGTCGGGAGGTCTTCGGAATAATGAATATCTTCGATCCGAGCGAGCCGTTTCATGATCGCCTCATTCTTCTCAATCATCGGTTGGGAATTTTTTTGTACGGTGAGACTGAGCTTCGTCGCGGGATCGATTCGATAGAGTGATTTGATGGCACGGATTTCCTGAATGAGTCCGATGATTTCCGTGAAGGACGAACGCGCATTCTCATTTTTTACTTGTGGCCATGGCTCGACCATAAGTAAATTCTTTTCGGAATATCCGAATGTCTCCCAGATCGCTTCCGTGACGAAGGGCATGAACGGATGCCACAGAGTGAGAAGCGTTTTCCAGACAGAGTGGAGTACGGCGTCATTTTTCTCGACTTTGTGAATCTCCACGAACCAGTCGGCGAATTCGTTCCAGGTGAAATCACGGAGGAGTTCGCCGGCAAGCGAGAGCTGATAATTTTCGAGGAGTCTCGTGACTTCGCTCGTGACGGTGTCGAGTCGTGAGAGTATCCAATGATCCGCATCGCTTCTTGCTTCCGTGCCTCCCATTTCCTGCCTGCCGTTTTCTGCTCCCTGCTCCCTGCTCCCTGCTCCCTGAGTTATGATGTATCGCCCGATATTCCAAAGCTTGTTCGCGAAGTTTCGGAAGCTTTCTATCTTCGCATCGGAAAGTCGGAGGTCATTGCCGGGAGTCGATCCGATGACGAGCGACAGCCGAAGCGCATCGGTACCGAATTTATCGATCACATCGAGTGGGTCGAGGATGTTGTCGAGCGATTTGGACATCTTGCGCCCTTGTTCATCACGGACGAGCCCGTGGAGATAGACGGTTTTGAATGGTACTTCATCGAGGAGGTAGGTCGTCATGAGGATCATGCGCGCTACCCAAAAGAAGAGAATATCGTAACCGGTTTCGAGGAGGGCAGTCGGATGATAGGTCTTGAAATCACTCGTTTCATTCGGCCAGCCGAGAGCGGAGAATGTCCAGAGTCCCGAAGAAAACCAAGTATCGAGTGTGTCGGGATCCTGCTCTATTTCACCGCCACAGTGTGGACACTTTTCAATCGGTTCAATCGAAACAATCGGGTGAGAACATTCATTACTCTTTTTGATATTTGATATTTGATATTTGATATTCTCCTGTTTTTTATTGTTTTGACAATAAAAAACAGGTATCCGATGACCGAACCATATTTGCCGACTGATGCACCAGTCACGCAGATTATCAATCCAATGAAAATACACTTTCTCGAATCGTTCAGGAAGAATCTCGATGGATTTATTCCGCACGGCGTCTTGCATGAGTTTTTTTACCGATACTTTCTTCCCGTTTCGATCGAATTCTTTGTTCACATCGATCCACCACTGCTTCTTGATCTGCGGTTCGATCGTACCTCCACCGCGGCTGTTCGTCGCGACATTGTGGATATAGTTTTCTTCGATTTTCGTGACGAGTCCTTTTGTCTGTAGTTTCTGGATGATTTTCTCTCGTGCTTCTGTGATGAGCATGCCCGCGAATTCTCCAGCGATGGGGAGGAGTCGTCCATCCTCACCGATGATCTGTTCCCGATCGAGATGATGTCGCTCTGCGATTTCGAAATCGGTATTATCGTGCCAAGGGGTGATGGTCATGACACCGGTGCCGAATGCCGGATCGATGGCAGTATCTTTGATGATGGTTGCGGTGATGGATCCATTGATCCATTCGACCTCTATTATTTGTCCATGAGTATACTGTGCATACCGCTCATCTTCGGGGTGCATGACGACATATTTGTCGCCGAATTTCGTCTCGGGTCGGGCGGTCGAGATGACGAAGGGACCGTATTGAAGATAGTAGAAGGGAATCTGCTCTTCTTTCCATTCGATCTCATCATCTGAGACGGTCGTCTGCAGTTTCGGATCCCAGTTCACGATGCGCGCACCCTGATAGATGAGACCATCGTCAAACATTTTCTTGAAGGCGGTGCGAACGGCGAAGTTGCGTTCGTCATCGAGGGTGTAGGCCTCCCTCGACCAGTCCAAGGACGAACCGATTTTCTTCATTTGATGGATGATGGTGTCGTGACTTTCCTGCGCATAGGTCTCGATACGGCGGAGGAGTTCTGCTCGACCGATATCATGTCGGGATTTCCGCTCTGTTTCATAGAGGATGCGTTCGACTTTGCTCTGCGTCGCGATGGCGGCATGATCGGTACCTGGGATCCAGAGCGTGCGATATCCGCGCATCCGGTGAAAACGGATGATGAGGTCTTCGAGTGCGAGCATACAGGCACTGCCGGTATGGAGGGTGCCGGTGACATTCGGTGGAGGAAGTACCATGGAAAAGGTCGGTGCGTCTGCTTTCGTTATCCCGGCCTTGATGCATTCATCGGGGTTGAAAAATCCGCTCGCTTCCCACTTGGCATAGAGCTTGTCTTCCCATTCTTTGGGGGTATAGGTTTTCGGGATTTCTTGTTCTAACATAGTATATTTACTCTACCATGAAAAATCCCTCTATTTCAAGGAAAAGAAAAGACCGTCGTGGTGTATACCACGCGGTCGGACTTGGGGCAACTGAATCGGATCAGGGCGCGATGATGATCTCGATGTCATGCGGAAATATGAGTCGGTCCCCATCGCGTTGAAGCGTACTTTTGCAGTCGAGCGAGATAACTGCCACCCTGCCATCTTTCGCGCTCGGATCACTGGTGACCCGATAGATAGCTTCCTCGGAGATAGCAGTTTCGAATGGAATTTCCGCGAAGCGGAAGGTATCCCCTGGTTTGAGCGAGCTCAGAGCGACAGGCTTACGCCCTTCTGGTTCGCGAACGGTTACTTTGGTTGCCATGGTGCCTCCTATGACGAATTTTCAATGGCCTTTGGCAGTTTCCTCTAGTGTGCCATTGATTGAAAATAATAGTGTTTTTGATATTTTTTGTCAAGGATGAAAAGATTGTGAAATATCAAATGTTTTGTAGCTTGAGAGAAGCACTTGCCTCGAGGACTTTCCAATTTTCATTCAGGGCGGATTTCTGCTCTTCGCTCATCCGTTCATATCGGAAGGCCGCCGCCGCACCGATCATCGCGGCATTGT
>JBATLQ010000123.1:0-2358 GCA_049289395.1 Candidatus Moraniibacteriota bacterium
GCATTCGCATTGCTGAGTCGGGAGTTCGATTCTCCCCAGGTCCACTATTTTTTATTTTTTCGCGTGTCACTGTTTTGCGTATCAACAGACTTTGATTTCTGTTATACTGAGATTTTGAATCTCAATAATTTTTATATTTTTTGCTATGGCGAAATTGATACTTGCGCGACATGGGAAATCAGCATACAACAAGCTCGGGCTCTGGACGGGACATACCGATGTGGATCTCGATGAAGATGGGCATATCGAGGCGGAGTGTGCGGGCAAGCTTTTGTGCGGAATCGATATTCATCGCGCGCATGTGTCGCATTTGAAGCGCACCCATCAGACGCTCGATGGGATCAAGCGCGGTCTCGGACTTGGCGCAGACGATCTCATCCCCACGAAGCATCACGCTCTCAATGAGCGACATTACGGTATCCATACCGGGAAAAATAAATGGGAAGTGAAAGAGCTCGTCGGGGAAGAGGAATTTCGGAAGATACGGCGGTACTGGGATCATCCTATCCCGGAGGGCGAGACGCTCAAGGATGTGCATGATCGCGTGATGCCGTATTATGAAGAATCTATCAAGCCGGACTTGCTGGCAGGGAGAAATGTCCTCGTGGTCGCGCATGGCAATACCCTTCGGGCGCTCGTGAAACATCTCGAAGATATCGCCGAGGAGCGCATCGCCGATGTGGAAATCGAGACGGGCGAAGTATATTGCTACGAAGTGGATGGGAGCGGTATGGTGATTCAGAAGGAAATCAAAACGAGTAATCGCGGAAATATGAAACCATAGCGGAATACATTTTTCTTTTCGGACTCTTTGTTGTCATGATAGTGGCCATACTCCTCTCTTTCGATATTCTCCTTTTACGGCGAATGCTTCTTGACAGAATATACGCAGAAGCCTTCTTTTTCGCTATACTGAAATTACAGAAGTGTTGTATGAAAAGCGTGGGGTGAGAATCCTTGTGCTTATTTGAAAAAAAGTTCTTTCTGAGGAGGCGAAACGATGGAGACAGATCATACAATGGGCTTTCCACGGTCGATCCATTGGCGAGTTCTTTGCGCTGGTGGGTGCAATATGTACATGGACAAAGCTCCTGAAGGGGGCAGCATATGCTCGGGTTGCCAAAAAAGGCGAGCAGTATACACATCGGAGTTGCAGCCACCTAAGAATGTCATCCCTCTTCCTTTGCATGGAGAAGGTCCTCCACAGGAACAAGGAAATGGGGATGCGCTACCACAAGTAGCAACCGCCTGATCATGGCGGATGGAGGAGGAGTATCATGCTTCGCCTCCCATTTTTTTACTTTCCGTGTTAGAGTAGAGGCGTATCAAAGTAAACACTAACAAAAGTATATGCATCAAAAGCAAATGATGGGGTCGGCAATGTTCATTGTCGGAGCGTTGCTCCTCGGTGGTTGTGCGGGATCAACTCCTGCCCCGACGGACTCTACACAAATGGAGGTGAAAACGACTGAATCAACAGGCGGGGTGAAGGTGAACATGGAGCAAAAAGATACCGAAATGCAGAAGCCAGTAGAAATGAAGAAAAATATCGTGGTCATTTTCGACGCATCGGGGAGCATGAATGCAATGCTCGGAAGTGAAAAGAAAATCGATATCGCGAAGAAATCACTCAATGCATACATTGATTCACTCTCGCCTGATGTGAATGTGAGTCTCCTCACTTATGGAGAAATCGGGAGCAGTAGTCAGGCTGACAAGGCGGCATCATGCGCGGCTATCGATGAGAAGTATTATCTCGGGGCGATGAATGCGCCGGCTTTGAAGGGCAAGATAAATGCGATTCTCGCCAAAGGCTGGACACCGATTACCAATGCCCTCACCAAGGCAAATACTATACTCGCAGCGCATCCAGGCGAAGAGAATCGTATCGTACTCGTTTCGGATGGAGAAGAAACTTGCGGGGGTGATCCTGTCACTATCGCTCAGAAAATCAAAGCGGGGAATGCCAAGGTAGATGTCGTTGGTTTCGATGTGAAGGGTTCCGTAGCAGAAGCATTGAAAAATATCTCCATACAGGGTGGTGGCGGATATATTTCCATCAAAAATGCCGATGATTTCAGTGTCGTGATCAAAAATGGCACGATCAATGCGCTGACTCCGGATTCTATGGTAAGCGTCGGCGCCGATGGAAATGTGAGCGTCCAGACTGATGCGGCAAATGTAAAAATTGACGGTGATATGATGAAGGTAAACACCGGAGATGTTCAGGTGAATGTAAAGCCTGGAGAAATGCCGGATATCAAGATTCCCACTGGCATGTAAATCGAGCATAACGAAAGAGGGGGCGAGCCCCTCTTCTTATTTTGGAGGCATCGTTATAAATTAAGGAGGAAAGAA
>JBATLQ010000124.1:0-8678 GCA_049289395.1 Candidatus Moraniibacteriota bacterium
ATTAGCATACTTGTCGGATGGGCGTGGAATTGCTCTCCACATAGGAATTAGTTTTTCCGCTTTTCTCTTGTTTATATCATCAAGAACTTCCTGGGCATTTCTAAGGCTATCGAAAAGACCTTCTTTCAGCTGATAAAGCTCACTCATTTTAAGCAATTCTTGTTGTGCCAGAGAATAAGCTTGCTCTATTTGTCTCAAAGAATCTTGAAAAATTGGGCTTTTAACCATATTCTCTAAATCCTGTTTTGCACGCTCTCTTGCTTCATTAACAATATCTAAGTCCATATATTTTTGTAAAAAATGATTCTTGCCACTATTTAAGCATTAAATATAGCCATTGTCGATTACACTTTTTATGCTATGGCAGTATTGATAATAGTGATAGAATTTATTTATGAAACCAGAAATAATCGAAAAAATAAATAGTATAGTTAGTCGCTCTCCATTAGAAGAGTCACATGTTCAACACTTGTTTACTTTAGTGAGAAAGCTAATTGAAAAAATGCCAGAAACTAAAAGAAAATATTTCTCTCTTTTGAAATTTTATTGTGATTGGACACTGCACTCAAAGATTGATAATTCCAAGGAGGGAGCACTTATAGTTGCTGGAATACACAATACCATAGCTAGACATTTAACATTAGATAATAACGAGAGTTTGATTAATGACTTGAATTCAGTTTTATCTTTTAGCAAAGCTAGGGATCAATTAAATAATCTGATTTTAGAATCTGGGGGTAAGCCCAATCTCGTTAATTTAGAAAAATGGACTGAAATTATAACTATTCTTGCTGAAATAATTTCCCAATGCCCTTTGGAGATTGGCAAAAAACCGAGATTTTCTCGAATACTTAAATCTATTCGTGCACGACCGCTTAAGGGAACATCTGGGGTAGAAAGACTATCAATAATAAAGATTCCAAAAACAGCATTCGATCAGACGGCATCTGCCAATGAAATAACCTTTAATTTATTAATAGACACTACTGATACCACAAAATTTGTTGTTCCTCTTGTAGGATAGTTGTCTGGGTGGTTTTATTTTTAGACGCTAGTTCGCATCATTTTTAGTTCGCGGAGCATAAAAACACATTCATAATGAATGTGTTTTTGCATAAGGGGAGTATAATGAGAGAAATTTAAGAAAAAATGTACTTGACCCCTTTTCTTTTCTCGTTCGAGTTTAGCTTGTTGTTAGGTTTATTGCTCTCAGTAATTTATATGGAAAAGAAAAAACAACACACAGTGCCTCGTAGTTACCTGGAGAACTTTACTGATGAAAAAGGTATGGTCTGGGTATTAGCAGAAGAAGCTTCTGCTAATAAGGTTTTTAAATCCGCCCCGAAGAATTTACTTACAGGAAATCATTTTTATACTATAGAATTCGATAAGGGAGGGACACCATTCATTATTGAAGATACGCTTGCAAATATTGAGGGGAGATTTGCAACAATATTTCATGAAAAAATTTCTCAGGAATTACCTTTAACATTAGAAGAAAGGGCTTGCGTGTCTATATTTGTTGGTACTTTGTTGTTCAGGACAAAGAAGATAAGAGAGTCAATGCGACAGGGTTTTGTGAGTCTAGAGAGACAGATGGAAGAATGGAGAAAACAGTTTGAAGTCATGTCTCCTAAAGCTAGAGAGGCGGCTTCTAGGATATCCCCGCCTACTAATGGACAAAGTTTCACTCAGGATGATGTGAAAAATGCTATTGAAAACATAGATGATATTCATTCCTCTATGCTGATTGAAAATCTGCCAGAAATAGCCTCACTTATTTTTGATATGGGATGGGGAGTTATCACTCCAGAGGATAGTTCGGATGAATTTATCACATCCGACCATCCTGTCTCTATGTTGAGACCTGATTCAATCAGAAAGTACGGACCAGATGCTTTCGGGAGTATTCCCGGGCTCATATACAAAGACGTGGAAATATCGCTGCCGCTTTCACCTAAGTTAGTTCTTTTTATGGGTTGGCAGATCCAAGAATCAAACCAATATTACGTTCCAATGCCATCTAGTTTTGTGGAACAGCTGAATCTTAGGACTATTATCCAGAGCAGAGAAAAGATTGTAGCTTCAAGTGAGAGGCAAATTAATAAGATCAAGGGATGGATTCAAGAATTGGAGAGGCAATATCCTCGAAAAGTCGAATCTAGTGATTAGGCTATGAGCTCACCAAACAGGTTCGAACTTCTTCCATCGCTCGGAGCAACAAGCAAAAACAATCTTCGTTTGAAGGTTGTTTTTGTTTATTTCCCTGGCGACAGGAGTCGACCTGCCTAAGGCAGATAAAAGTTTATGCCCAGGAGGGTACATTCTGTCGCCAGGCTTTTTGTTGTTGACAAAATTTATAAAATCTGCTTAAATATCTGGTCCTGGTTGTTGTGTTTATTTCTCATATTTTTGTAAAGGCTCCACAGGACAGCCTCTTAAAAATTGACTTATTACTGGGTTAACTCTCGTATGAAAGGAGTGCTTAGCGCGTAACAATCAGCCGTGTTTTTTTCGATCTATTCAAACTCATTTAGGGAAGGAAGAGCACTATGAAACTCTCGAAAATGGTTCGCTCAGTTGGCACCGTTGTTGCCAGCGTGTTGCTTTATGCAGCAATCATGTTCTACAACGCAGTCATGCCCGGAATCGAAGCTCAAGTTGCCCTCGGGCAAGTCAAGGACTCGATTTCAAGCTATGCTTTTGCGCAGGCGTTCATGGGTTCACACATGGGCAAGCCGCTCATGTTTGGCCTGTACGCCATCACCTTGGTTGCTCTCTGGTGGCATCCGTTGGCTGCTCTGATCAAGAGCGCCAAGAACCCGTCTGAAGACGACCAATCCTGATCAACATCTACTGAAAAAGGAATCGCAATGAAACAAATAATCAATGCCGGTCTCGTAACTCTGGCTGTATTGCTCTCGGGCTGTATGGGTCCTGCGGAAATTCCTCCTATCGAGGTCGTCAAGCCGAACGAAACGGCTTTTGTCATCCCACTCGAGGGTGATTCGGCGAGTCAAGAGAAGTTCGAGTCCGTGAAGTACCTGCAGGCCAAGAAGGTGCAGGCGAAGCGGATCACTCTCCCAATCAAGAAACGTGAAACAGGCCGCTGGCTCGGGGAGTTCGAATGGCTTCCGACCGTTCGCGTAATCAAGGTTGATCGCAGCTTGGTCACCCGCGAGTGGAGTGAACCAAGTCTGAAGGGAAAGCCCCCGACCAATATGCAGAAGGCTGCAATTGCCGTCGAATCGAAGGAATCAATCGGTTTCCATGTCGGTATCAATGTCACCGTGCTGATTCAGGAGGACGACGCGGCGACATACCTCTACTGGCACAATGTCAAGAGTCTTCAGAATGTCACGGATACAAACATCCGCGGCTTCATTCAGGGGGTCTTGTCGCGTGAGTTTGGGGCACTGAGTCTTGAACAGGCCAAGGAACAGAAGAATCGGGTCTTTGGGGTTGCCGAGAAGGAGGCGAAAGATCACTTCAAACAGTACGGCATCACGATTCTGAACTTGGGCAATGCTGGCGGGCTTGAGTTTGACGACCCCGAAATTCAAGCGGCCATCAACAACACCCAGACTTCGGAGATGAAGATCGACGTAGCCAAGAAGGATAAGCTGGCGCAAGACGAACGCAACAAGCGTGATGTTGCGACTGCCATTGCAGCTCGCCAAGCTGCTGAAGAGTTCGCTAAGGCCAAGGAAGCTCAAACCGCTCGGGTTGACCTCGAGATCAAGATGGTGTATGCGCAGGCAGCGCTCGAAGCCGCCAAGAAGTTCGACGGCAAGCTACCGGCGAATGTTCTGCCGTCGAACAGCGGCATGCTATTTGGTCTCGATCGGCCACTGCCTACTCCTTCAACCAAGTAATTTTTACGCGGTAACGCCGCGTGAAGCACGAGGCCCCGAATCCGAAAGGAAACGGGGTCTTTTTTCTTTTTTAAAAAAGTATCGACAGCCTGTGTCTCTCTGATTGAAATGAGAGGATCAGGCAATGCCCGAAAGGTTTGGGAGCTGTCTCGCTCGCGAGCTAAGAAAATAGAGGCTTACTAAAGTCTCTATTTTTGTTACCGGCAATGGACATTCGAACTTGTGAGTAACATAACTTGACTATTGGATATAATCGAATATAATCGAATATAGTTACATATATACGATAATCATATGCAGAATAGATACTCAAAAAGAGCCATCCTTAGTCAAGAGATACTCCAAAAAATTTCCAAGATTGATGAGTTTAGAGGTCTTTGGAAGGGGAGTTTGCGCCTCAGTCCGCAGACACTCGGGAGGCTCAAGCGAAGTGTGCTTATCACGAGTACGGGTGCCTCGACGCGCATCGAAGGCTCGCGTATGTCTGATGAAGAAGTGGCTCGGCTGATTCAAGGATTGAAGTCAACGCCTCCCAAGGGGAGAGATGCAGAGGAGGTGGCGGGTTACGCTGATTTGCTCGGTCAAATTTTTGATCATTGGCAAACCCTCAAAATTACTGAGGGACAGGTTCTTCATTTTCATAAAATACTCCTCAACTTTTCAGAAAAAGATAAAACCCATAAAGGAGCATACAAAACAACTAACAATAAAGTTGTGATGCGAAAAGAGAATGGCACGGAGATTGTCATCTTTGAACCGACCAAGCCTTTTCTTACGAAGAAAGAGATGGACGATGTAATCTATTGGCTCAATGATGAAATGGAGAGAAAAGAAACGCACCCACTCATCCTTATCGCGAACTTTATCTTTGAATTTCTCGCCATCCACCCATTTACCGATGGTAATGGCAGATTGTCTCGGGCATTGACGACGCTTCTTCTTCTCAAAACAGGCTATACCTATGTCCCGTATGTTTCTTTGGATGAAATCATTGAAGAAAAGAAAATAGGATACTATCTCGCTTTACGGAGGACTCAATCGAAGCACAAAACGAAGAAAGAGGATATTACCGAGTGGATCAACTTTCTTTTGGACGCATTACTGGAGCAGGTGAAGCGAGCGAAAGCAATCATGGATAAAGATCAACCGGAGAAACTCCTTTCTGAAAAACAGTTAGCGGTATATCAGTTGTTTCAAGATGACACTTTGAGTGTTTCGGAAGTGAGCACACTTCTCAGGGACTCAATTCCCATGGCCACTCTGAAACAGGCACTCCCTCGTCTGGTGGCCTTGAGGCTGATTGAAAGAATTGGTGCCGGTCGAGCGACGAGGTATCGGAAGCTGTAATTCTGGAATCTAACATGTAACATATAACATTATAAATATGGATTTTTCAAAAGAAGTTATCGTTGAATCGTTTCAGAGAAATTACGCACTCGGTACGGTCAAAGATGTCGTACCTCTGAAGAAGGGCGTCGCCAATAAGCTCGACAAAGTAAGAACATCCGAGGGGGATTTCGTTTTCAAAGTTGCCATTCGAAATACGGAGGATAACCGGGTTCTCCATGAGGTCGCGTTTCTCAATATGCTGAGTGGCATCCCATCACCGAAACCGATCAAGGCGGACTCCGGTGAATACCTCATCTCGTTCGAGGGCTTCGCTGCATTTGTCTACCCATTCCTCCCGGGAGAGCCGGAGGTGAAACTCGATGCACACATGCGAGAGCAGGCAGGGGAAGCGTTGGCAAAAATTCATCTCCAGGCAGTAGATTTTTCCACTCCAGTATCGGCATTGCGGATACGATTGTGGGATATCCCGGGGTACTATCCTCTCGACGCATTGCGTGATTCGATAGAAAAAATTACGAATCAGAAGATCAAAGAAGCGACGCTCTACACCCATGCGCACATTATGGAATACCATGTCGATACGGAGGGCTTGCCCAAGGGATCGTTGCACATGGATTTCAAACCGGAAAATATCCTCTTTCAAGATGGGACACTTTCCGGTATTGTTGATTTCGACAATTCCTATATCGCTCCATTGACCCTGGATGTCGCCTATTCGTTGCTCTGGTTCGGAACCGACAATGGATTGAAGTTGGACCATATGAAAGAGTTTCTCAGAGGGTATCAGCGCATCCGTCCGCTCTCCCTTGCGGAGCGAGCCAGCCTCTATCAATATGTACATTTTCTGGCTTTAGCGGTCGTGCTCGTATGTGCGCACTGGCTGTTTGATGAACATCTTCCGTTGCCGGAATCATTTGTCGAGTGGTGCATTGATTCCTTCCTCCCGGTTCACAGGGAATTGTTGACGCGACAAAAAGAGTTCGCAGATCTATTGAATTAAAAAAATATTATGTCCCAGTCATATGAAAATTTGCCTGTTTCCAATGTAGAAAGAGATCCGCGGGAGGAACGACCTATCGATGCACCGATCGTCGATATCGTACGACATGGGGAAACGGAATACAAAGAAATGCTCGACAAGGA
The DNA here is from genome assembly GCA_049289395.1 of Candidatus Moraniibacteriota bacterium. Taxonomy (GTDB): domain Bacteria; phylum Patescibacteriota; class Minisyncoccia; order Moranbacterales; family UBA1568; genus CAYTED01. The sequence goes on from JBATLQ010000124.1 coordinate 6,369, forward strand.
TTTCGTCTTTGATCCCAATCAGGAAGGTTTTGCCCTCACTCCCGAATATCTCGATCTCACTTCGGATGGTATCGAAAATATCCGAAGAGCCGCGGGGCAACTCATTGCGGCGATTGATTTGCAGAACGAAGCGGTACTGCTCGTCGCTAGCCCGAATTACCGAGCTCAGTCCTCAGCATTGATCATCGCTGATGAGTTCAAAAAAGCAGGAGTTCCGCTTCTGAATGGTAAACCGAAAACCGCGAAAAATTTGCGACAAATCGAAGTGAAAAATCCGGAGGCGGATATGGATGAATGGATGAGAGTGGCTTTAGGTTATCGTTCTGAGTCGGAACAGAACGCAGGGGCGTCGCCGGATGTCGCATATCAGGAGGTCGCCCATCGAATGGGGCGAGAGCTTGGCGACATTGTGACCGAGGATTTCGACGCCATCAAATTGCGTTTCGATCGGTACTTGCGGCACTATGGCAATATTCGAAATTATCTTGATCCGAAGTTACAGGATCGTATTGCCGATAAACGACTGCGGGTGATTTCCGTCACTCATGAAGAAATCCCCACGATGTTCATGCGGGAGGCGCTGGGGTCTGCCATGAATCTGAAAAAAGCGCAGATACTCGAGATACGACCCGCCAGCGGGTTACACAAAAAGGGTGAGACCATCGATGTCGATATCGAACTCGTCCCCAAAGCGGGTGAGGATGGAAATACACAGACAGCATCCATCCGGCGCACATTCAAGCGAGATGGGGAGGAATCGACAAAATAGCGCAGTTGAGAGTCTCTTTGTTATTAGTGTGTAAGTAAGCATAAGAAAATGTGTTGGAAAATATGCAGAGACGAGACAGTATTAAGGTGAGGGATGCTATATCGTCACTATTGCAACAATTCCCGTGTTTGTTTGAAGGAAAACTCGAAATTCGGATAGGAGGGCAGGGGATTGGAGTTTCCGAAAACATCCCATCTTGTGAGCAACTAAATTCAAGGCTTGAGTAAGCCTTGTTTTTTGTTACCTTATAATCAAACTCTCAATATTTAATTGACTATATTTGTTCCTTGGGGTAGTCTATTACTTCTAGTACCTTAAGTCATGGAGGGGAATAGCCCTTCATATTTCGCAGTGACCAGCAAAGGAGACGCAGTCATGATCAGAACGAACCAGTACCCCGTCCCGAATCGCATTTTGCCACAGCATGTTTTGGTGAGCACTTTCAACAAGAGTCGGCTTGATGTTTTGGTCGACGCTGTCCTGTCGGCAAACCCCCAGGCGATGTTCTACTCGACTGGCGGCACCGGAATAACGCTTCAGGAAATCATGGGCTCGCGGGCAACGACGAACTATATGTCCGTCGAGGAATTTACCGGTTGTCCCGAAATGGAAGGTGGTCTGGTGAAAACGCTCCATCCGAAGATCCATGCAGGATTACTGGCAGAGCGTGGCAATCCGCATCATGAGCATTTCTTGAACATCGAAATGGCGAAATTCGGCAAGGGCCCCGGTGTCTACTTCGACATCTTTGCTGGCAATCTCTATCCGTTCAACGATGCCGTGAAGAAGGATGGGGGATCTGCCGAGGTTGCCAGGTGCTATATTGACATTGGCGGGCCATGCATGACAATGGCTGCAGCCAAAAACTGGCAGAGTGTGGCTGTGCTTCCTCAACCCGGGGCATATGAAATTCTGGGACGAGTCTTCGCGGAAAACGGCGGCCGCATCCCTGCTTTTTCACGGTTTCAGTTTGCAGTGGTGGCTATGGATGCCATAGCAAAGTTCCGTCGCGACAACGCTGACCATTTCGCCGGTCTTGATTTCGAACGCGACATTCTTCCGACAATCACTTTGTTGCCCTAGTATTAACGGGCAGTGGAATCGAAAAAGCAAAAAATAAAGGTCGTATGGGATTGCCCAGCGACCTCTTTTTATACCAAAATACTTCCCATTTTCTTCATTAGTTTCCGAATACTTTCCCAATCAAAAATTCTTCGTTTGTTCATCAGCAGGAGCATGTGTGAAAACAGCATCTATTCGGGTGCTGTTTTTGTATTTTTTCCCAATGACAGGATGAGAAGTCTATGTTTGGTAGTGAATCGGACTGGTAAATTCTGTCGTCGAACGGAAATAAGAAACCCTTTCAATAAAGCCTTTTTCGTGGTATACTGGAAGTAGAAAGGTACAAAACTATATGGTAAATAAAGAAAATATAAACAAGAACCAGCGGGATCAAGCCGAGCCAGAGGAGGAGCTTATTGCTGGCATGACAGCAGCGGAACGGCACCAGCTCATGCTGGATGTGCGCCTTACTCCAGAAC
>JBATLQ010000125.1:0-10567 GCA_049289395.1 Candidatus Moraniibacteriota bacterium
CCCCGAAGGATGCTGAGGTTGAATCCGAAGGTGGTGAGCCCGTCGAACCGAAGAAATAAGAGTTACCATGAGAGCGGAGGGATTTTCCCCTCCGCTCTTATTATATAATTGAATAAATTTTTGCTTATATGAATTCATTTTTAGATCTTATCACATCAGATTCTGCTGGAAACTTTGGTAGCCTTTTATCTGGCTTAGCTATTACCATTGTAGTCGCCGCATACTATCATCAGAAAAGCCAAAAAAATGCTCGCGATTTTCAAGAAAGAGTCACTCAAACATTTTACTATGGAAGAAAATTTAAAGAATATTATGAAAAATTTTTCTTTCTTCATTTTTATAAATATGTTCAAAGTATAGTGATAGATAGAATCCCTAATGAAAAGTTTGAATTAACAAATCATGCAGGATTAAAATTTACAGCAGGCGGAGCAACCGAAACTGTCAATCAGGAAGCTACAGACTTCTTCCTTTTAATGCAGGAATTAATGTACGTTTTAAAGCAAAACCGTACTGTAAATTTTATCGATGAAGAGGAATTAGGAAAAATAATAAAGAGTTATGCGTCTCAAATCAAAGATTTCTTTTCTGTCTTAGATATATTTATAGCACAACGAAGGAAACAAGAATTGCAAGGGTGGGGTCATATAAATGAAAATGACTTTATCACTCTTAAAAGTTTCTTCCAAAATAAATACAATTTTTTGAAATAAATCGGAAAAAGAAAGCAAAAAAGGGGTCAGGTACATTTTTCAAGCAAGAAAGCTATGCGTAACGATGTACATAACCGATTACATACCCATTCACTCTTTTTTATTTGTTTGTTTGACATAAATTGATTTTTGTAGTATACTATTTCGAAGCATGAAGATGCTTTTTTGTGGCGTTTTGCCGCGGCAGTTCCTTGTTATGGAGATACAAAATGGAGATGTTCAAGTCTTTTTTCAGGTATATTGCTCAACACTGGTGGGCCTGGCTTGTGAGCCTGATCGTTCTGGCTGCGTGTGGCGTCAGTATCTTCCGGATTGGATTCGTCAACTTCGTCGACAACTACGAGATGGCGTACAAGTTCGATGCTCGAACCGGCACGCTCGAGATCCTGTCGGAAACCAAGATGGTCAGTGAAACCAAGGAAACGATGTGGCAGCACGGATATTTCGTGACACCGCCGTTCGTCGTGATGCTTCATACGATCGATCTGCGCCCGATGCAGGTGTGCATCAACGCCAATCAGCGTGTGCTCAACTGCAAGCTGGTGCAATTCAATCCTGCCGGCCTGGACTTGTTCCTCGAATGGCATGGTCGGAACGACTATTCCGGACCCAGTGGCAAGAGCACTGGGAATCTCGGCGAAATCCTCAAGAGCTACGCCTACGACGGTTCCGGCAAGAGCTACCCGTTCCTGACGGTGTTGCGCGAGCTGAAGCCTGACGAAGTGGTGCAGAAGTGAAACGGGCGTTCGGTGGGATAGGAGCGTTCGTTCTGGTTGTATTCGCACTTATATATCTCCCGTTTTTCCACTATACGGAACCGACCCAGGTCGGAATCGTCCGTAATCTGGTAACGGGGGATTTGAAGCTCGATACGCCGGGATGGAACGTCACTGCTCCATGGGTATCGGCCGCCAAGATCGATACTCGTCCGATGCGTGTGTGCATCACTTCGGCTAGCCGCGGGTTCAACTGCAGACTGGTGGAGTTCCAGCCGGAAGCCTATCGCGAGTTCGTAGCGACCGAAGGCTTCTACTACTACTGGTGGGCCAACCGCATCTCGTTCAACTTCGGATACGATGACGAATATCGCGGCGTGAAGGATCTCCTCCGCGGCTACGCGTACAGCGTCAAGCAGTATCCATTCGTCAAGATCGTTCGTCAATACAACGAAGGGGAATAACGAAGAAGTCTCGACTCCTTGGAGGCATACGTGCCCCAAGGAGTTTTTTATATCCAAAACAGAAAAGGAAACAGAAAAAGGGTCAGGTACTATTTTCGCAATATTTTGCTATACTTGAAGCGATATTTGTTTTTGTTGTTTTTCTGAAAATGTATGAATGGAGAAGTCATTGCGTTTATCAGCGCACCAGGAGTGGGAACATCATTTCTTACCAAGCAGATGGCTTGCAAGAATATGATGCCCGGTTTTTTTGAGGGAGAGGACGGTATTTTCACCCCGAGTATTTTAAGTGTGCTCAATAACGAAAATGACAGTTTCGAGAGATATGAGTGGCTCGCAGGCAGAACGAAACTCATGCTCGAGCGCGCCCACAGGATTGCGAAATCCGGAATAGACTGTTATGTCGACGGAGATGTTCTTCTCGCGGAAGCATGGCTGGTTGCAGAAATCGGAGATAAGTCACCAGTATTTTTGAAAAAATGGCTCGACGAGAATAAGCACTTGATGGCTCACAAAGTCGTAGTTCTTACGGCTTCGGATGAGAAGATAAAAGAAAATATCAAACGACGAGGGAGGTCGGGCGAGCAATCACATTTCATCAAGGAGCGGGCGCTCCGTATCGGACGAGCCTGTGCCGACCTTGAGAAAAAATACAAGCATACTCGAGTACTTGACCGTAGCAATCTAGAATTTACGGACAGCGATACCCTCGCCTTTGTAGATAAATTTATCCAATCGATTCCGTCTCATATAATTTGATACAACTATGTCAGAAAAAGGTAACTTCTTCGGCTTTCGACATCAAGAAGCCAATTATAAGCTCAATAAGAGAGTGCTCGAGTCTGAACGACCGCAAGGGCCGGTAAAAGCCGATGACCAGGAATTTGATTCTGATCTGACTGAAAAAGGAAAGCGGGAAGCAAAAGAAGAAGCAGAGCGATTCTTTCAGCAGTTTGATCCAGCCCAAGACGCTTTCTTTTTTGTATCCAGTAATTTCGTCCGCTCTATAGAGACTGGAAAAATCTATCTCGAAACAGCGGAAGAAAATGGCTTCGAAATAATTTTTCCAGAAAACCCAAGCGATCAGACGGTTGCGCGCGTCGGTGAAGGAAAAATAAGACATATCGACGCATTATCATTGAAAATCGATGATGCCGTTTTGGATCAACTCTTCAATCCGAAAAGTGATTATCTGAAATTAGCAGAGGATAGGGGTGTTCATTTCGATCCGAACCTCGTCAGAAGGTGGAATGTCATCCGCAAACAAATCGAGGCTGACAACAAAGGAACTTGGTCGGAAAACTGGCGACGCCATTCGCAAGCGGCGAAAGAAATTCTTCCTGAAATTCAAACAGCGAAAGAAATGTTTGATGCTCAATTCAAAAGCCTGCTCAAGCTCATGGAGTTCGGAAGGAAAAAGATTGAAGCGACCAATCATAAGAAAAAGATTCGTGTCCTCGCTTTTACTCATGAAAACCTTTTTACTCATTGGCTCGCCGAGGAGTGGAATGAGTCCGGGTTAAAACCAGGGGAATCAGTCGCATTTTATTTCGATATAGACAAAAATTTACAAGCAAATGTAAGAGGAAATGAGAAAACAGTATGAAGGAGAAAATGGGTCCCTCAAAAGGCGGGCAGGTGGGTTTCTTTTTAAGATGAATACCAAACCAGTCAATCGAAGACAGCCCCCAGCGAAACAACTCTTCAACCTAAGGGAATTATAAAACCCCTACACCGGCAAAAAAGGCTACACCAGACCCCATAGAATCTACCGCTCCAAGTGATAGAAATACGAAAATTTCCTTGCATTTTAAGGAAAATATTTGTATTATATGGTTATGGAAAAGAATCTCGAAAGCATCAAAATTGATCTGATTCCGTTATTGCGGAGCAATGACGCATCTCAGTCTTTTGTGTTTGGTTCGTATGCAAGAAACGATGCCCACGAAGGAAGCGATCTCGATCTCTTGCTCTCATTTCGTACTCGAAAGTCATTACTTGACCTTGTGGCGCTTCAGTTGAAATTAGAAGAGAAACTTGGTATGAAGGTGGACATCGTAACGGAAGAATCGCTTCATCCTAGATTACGGCCACTTGTTGATCGTGAAAAAATCCGAGTACTATGACGAAAGACCCTATAATATTTCTTGATCATATTCTTGAAAGCATTGCACTCGTAGAGAGGTATGTTTCGAATGTTTCTGAAGAGACATTCCTTTCGGATATCGGGACGCAGGACAAAATAATCCGTCGCCTCTCGATTATCGGCGAAGCAGCATCTCAACTACCGGAAAATATCCGTGTAGCCTATCCTGGAACGAAATGGAAAGAAATTATCGGGATGCGGAATTTTCTTATTCACGAATATTTTGGTGTCACTCTTTCGGAAGTCTGGCTTACAGTACAGCGCGACCTTCCCGAACTTCGTGATCAGGTGAAGCACATCAAAGAAAGTCTCGCGTGACGAGGCAATGGCTCTTGCATATTTCTTGGCTTCATTGAGATGTTAGATAAAGAAAAAAAGGGGGCGCGTTGCGTCTCCCTTTTGGTTTCCGGATACTACTCAGGTTGGTAGAGCTCAGACGAAATCACAGCCCCAAGCCAAAAAAGGGGTCAAGTGCCTTTTATACGGGAAATTGATATACTGAGGCATAAGGAGAAACTTAATACATTTTCTATGAAAAAAATTCTCTTCTCAATCATCGGGATAGTCATCCTGGGCGTCGCCTGGTATGGGCTCTCACCACTCTTCATGAACAAGCGCGTCGATGACACCTTGCCAGTGGCAGTACAGCCATCGAAGCCAGAAAATGACTCTTCAAAAAACGACACAGCATCCCAAGAAAAACCAATGGAGTCAGAAGCATTTCCGATTGTCGATACTCCAGCACACCCCGCCTCGGGACAGGTTCGTATCATACAGACCGGGGATGAGACGATCGTTCGTTATGAGAATTATAAGACCATCAACGGTCCGGATGTCCGCGTCTACCTCGCCAAGGATCTCGACGCGAAAGAATATGTCGACTTGGGGCCTCTCAAAGGAACCGAGGGAAATATCAATTATTCCATACCGAAAGGAGTAAAGATTGCTGATTACAAATATGCGCTCACCTGGTGCGAAGATTTCGCCGTCCTCTTCAACTCCGCCGACCTCTCACCGAAAAAATAAATGTTGAAAGTGTTTACAGAAAGTGGTTATCAGTTGATACTTTTTTACATTTGATATACTATACGCATTATTCAAAAAATGAGTATGGAGCAGAAAGCGTCCGAATATCAGAAAGTCATGCGGAAATATCTGCACCGATTCCACTTACGGTGGGAGAAGATTTCATCCTGCGTGCATTCACAATTTTCCAAAGGCATCCATTGGGCGAAAAAGCACCGGAAGAAAATCGCCATTGTCGGAGGCGTCTCACTCCTCATGGTGCTCAGCATCGCTTCGGGTGCATGGCATCTCATCCAGGCGAAACAGCGGTCCATCTCAGCAGTCGGATCGACTCTTCACTTCGGCGCGATCGGCGATTTCGAATACGGAACGCGCGAGAATGTCGGAAACAAGATGACTCGTCTCGCGAAAACAGAGCTCGAAAAAGTCGTACACTTTTTCAATACAGAGTACAATCCCGCATTCGTCATAGAGCTCGGCGACATGGTCGAGAGCTCGGGCGTGAGCGTGGAAAAAGCGAAGCAACAATTCCGTGATATCGATGCCGTATTCCGAAGGGTCAATGCACGAACAGAATATGTGCTCGGCAATCATGACCTCCGATCACTCTCCAAAGAAGAGGTGCGGACGATTCTCGGACTCGAAGACAATCATCGGTTCTTCGATGAAGGCGATTGGCGATTCGTCATCATGGATACGAATTTCGATAAAACGAAAGGCTATCGAGACTTCGGTCCGGATCACTTCGTTTCTGGATCCGTTCCCGAGAGTGAGTACCGATGGCTCGAGACCGCCCTCGCGACGGATCGCCCGACTATCGTCTTCAGCCATCATCCGATTTCACTCGGAGTGAAAAATACCAGAAACTACGAGGTAGTACGATCATTCTTCGAACGATATCCGAATATCGTCCTCTCGATATCGGGACATGAACCATCATTTCGTTTCTCCGAAGAAAACGGAATTCATTACCTCGTCGTCGACAATCTCGCGAACAGAGATTCTCTCGGAAGCTTCGCCACCCTCGATGCTCACTACAATCCACTCACCAAGGAAGCACGCGTCGCGATAGAGCACTACGGTCCGACCCGCCGCACCGTCGAAGCAAGAAAAATCATCTCCACCGATCGGCAGTGGTGGATCGATACACTGGACTGGTTCGATCTCTTGCCGAAGTCTGAGAAGAAATAAAAAGAATAAAAAAAAACCAGCCACCATTCGGATTCACCCTCATCCTCGCCATAGTGGCGTATATCAATTTCGCTCCGGAAAAGGTGAACGGTGAGACTGAGGCTCCGAAATTAGAAGAAACAGAGCCTACTCCTGAAACAGTGGGAGATGCTGAGCCATCAGAAAAGTAAATATCAATCGAAATAGATACGCTCTATGTCAGAACAAATGCCCCCGTCACCAATTGAAAGAGAGAAAGCGCAGGCGATAGGGGAAGATACGGCCAACAAATTGATTAATCAGGTAGAGGAATTACTCGACAGGGGAGGCGGTCGATTCTATGATAAAGCAGATCATGAGGAAGCGAGGAGGATGCTCCATACCGCTCGACTGTTAGCAGCGAATAACCCTCAGGTAATACAAGAAATAGATCGGCTTTCCGCCAATATTGAAGACATCCACAAATAAAAAAACCGGCCTTTGTACAAAATGACCGGTAATATGCCCCGTTCGTCAGATGTCACGCATTCTCAATCGCCGATCCGAATGTTTTCATCCGACGGAGAGCCTCATTCAAAAGCGAACTCACTCTTTCGACAGATATTCCAAGCTCCTTGGCTATTTGAGTTTTATTTTTTCCTTCATCACACCCCTCCAGGCCAAAATTGAGAACGACGACTCTCCGAAGAAGTTTTCGTTTACCCTCCTTTACATCTGCATTCTCTAAAATCGCCAGAAGTTGATTTGTTCGCCATTGTCCATCTCGTTGCTCAAGCCCACGCATTACGGACTGCTCAGTTGTAGCATTAGACAGAACATCGAGAAGCCCATTTCCGTCATCATCGCCAGAGAAAGAGGCATCTACGGAAGTCACAAAGAAACCACCCCTGTGAACGGCATCCAAATAGTAGTCGTGAATCTGGAGCTGTTCCATCTCCTCCAGAGTTGGTAACCGGTCATGCTCCTTTTGGATCCTCTCTTTCAACTCCATTACTTTCCGCAGAGTCGATCGAAGCCTGTCGGGTATCGCAATAAATGACTGCTTTGAAAACGCGCGAGAGAGCATTTGCAGGATCCACCAAGTCGCATAGGTCGAAAATCGCCAACCAAGCGCCGGATCAAATTTCTCTGCGGCTCTCATGAGTCCAAGATTGCCTTCCTGGATCAAGTCTGAAATCAAATCATCATCACGATGATTGATATGCCTGTGAACCATCGCCACAACAAGTCGCAGATTGCTCTCCACGAGCTCATTTCTCGCATTATGATCACCAGCGCGTATCCTTCGTCCGAGCTCTTGCTCTTCCTCCTTGGTCAGGAGATCATGTTGCATTTCCTGGAGATACACCCGAAGCGCACCACCCGCCTTTCGGGCTTCCTGCAACATTTCTGCATTCATTTCACTCGCTCCTTTATGACATTAGCAAAAAATTGGTAGGGGTTGTTAAAAAACAGTACTCACTAAAATATAAACACATTCTCTCTATTTTGTAAAGAGTTCGACGAAGAATACCAGAACAATCTATCTCGAAAATTTTCCTCCATGGACATCCCAAAGGAGACTGACTCCATAGAGAATGACTCCGCATGCCGTGGCGATGAGAGTAAGCGTACCAGCGACGCCGATGAGTATATTGAAAAAGAGAGAAAGGGCGATGCTAATATGAATAAAGACATACAAGAGATGCGCTCTCCCTGACAGTGAGATCTCCCCTTGCACCGGGTAGCCGGAATTCGGGCGAACAGATTTCCAGAAAAAGTGGAGTAGTATCGTTACCGCCAGTCCTATAGCGAACGCCACGAGCAAAAATTCTCCTGACCAATGTACACGATTTGCACCGAAAGCCCATACGAGACAGCTCAGTCCCAGGAGATCACCGAAATTCCCGGCATACCAATCCTGCAAATAGAGAAAACTCTCATCGGGTCGAGTACGGCTCCATTTTTTCCTCTCGGGTATGCGTTTCGTTCGAAATTCCCACTGCTGAAGCAGGATGATACCGAGCCAAAAAAGTATATTTACCAAAACAAATAACCAAGAAATCATAGAGTAAAATCATCACCGTAGTCTCACTTATTCCGCTCCCGAAGCTTAATGAAAACAGCATATTTCTTGTCCTGCACGCCGATATGCTCTATCCACCACCGTGCGAGTTTGTTTTCGATGTCGAGGAGCAGATCTTCGGAAGGACCCTGTAATTCTATTTTTTTCTTTAATTCGGTATACTGCTCAACGAACTGACGGTGCAGGGCGACATGCGCTTCTACATCAGGATACTCATTCTCCAGCATATATTTCGCCTCATTGGCGAAATGCTCACTGATGTAGGTATTGAGGAATTCTACCGCGGGCGCGACGACGACCGGTCCGCGTTCGCTCACGATAGCATCGACGAGGACATTCACCTGCTCGAGGAGACGCTTATGCTCCGCATCGAGTGCCACATTTCCGACCGAGAGATCCTGCGTCCATATAAATTGAAAACTCATACTTCATATACTTTTATGTATTACTTTTTTATTATATGCTTTCTGAGAAATCTTTTCCACCATGGATACGGTGTCTCTGCAGTCATCCCGATTGGGACGCTATCCAGAGAGAGATTTTTCCCCTATACTAGACACTATGAATACCTATCACGGCGTCGAACGAGAAATCAAAGATGAGATCATGTCCACTGATATATTTATCAGGATCGAAAGTGATGTTCATCCGGAAAAAGTACTCGTGGCGGATCTCGATCAATGTTTCGATTTATTTCGTTCTTTCGAGGCTCGATTCAGCCGTTTCAAGGCGGATAGTGAACTCTCGCGATTCAACGCACGACACATGGAGAAACAGACTGTCTCCGAAGAGTTTCTCACGCTTCTGCACAAATCGGGAGAATATCACCTCTTTACAGAAGGACTCTTCAATCCGACTATTCTGCCGGCATTGGAACAGGAGGGCTATGTGAAGAGCCGTCTCGAGGGATTCACCTCTCCGGATATGCCCACTGCAAACGATTCACCGATACTCTCCCTCTCGAATATCGACATCGATGAGAAAATGCTGACGGTAGATACTCATGGCGCGAAAATCGATTTCGGCGGTATCGGCAAAGGGTATATCATCGACCAAGTCGCACTCACTCTGCGGAGTCGCGGATATACCGATTTCCTCATTGACGCGGGTGGAGACCTCTATGCGGCCGGAAAAAATCAGATGAAGCAGTATCCTGCATGGACTATCGATATCGAACACCCGAAATACCTGGAACAATCACTCGCGACACTCATGCTCTCCGACATGGCGGCGACCACTTCAGGCATCAACCGTCGGCATTGGATCAATGGAACGCAAGTCAAACACCACATCATCGATCCTCGAACAGGGCAAAGCGCTGAGACCGATATCGTCTCCGCCACGGTCGTCGCAGAGACAGCCGCACTCGCCGATGTCCTCGCGAAATCCATCCTCATCCTCGGTCATGAGGCAGGGGAAGCATTTGCTCTGCGAAAAAATATCGCAGCCATCCTCGCGAATGCCGATGGCATCGTCGCGACGACCCCCAGACTCGAATCATTTCTCTGGAAAGCCTAAACATAGTTTTCAACGGTCGTTCCGCTTTTTGAGCGGTGCGTCCGCTGAAAACAATACCCTCATTCCCAACTCTCAACTCCAAACTCTCACCTCTTGAAAATATGAAACATCAGATCAAAGTCTGTACCAATGTGAACTGTTGTCAAAACGGTTCTGAAAAAGTCTATGAAAAACTGACCACGGCAAACAATACCGATTGTGAAGTCGAGAAGACCGGGGATTGTTTCCGCTTCTGCAAACAAGGTCCGAATGTCGCCGTCGATGGGCATGTCCTCCACTTCATGAAGCCAGACAATGCAATCCGTCGCGTGAGAAATGAGATCGACCATCCGTCAGTCAAGAAAGACGCCATCGGAACGCGTTCCATCGACGAACTCGATGACTTTCTCGCAGAGCTGTAGTTTCGGGCGGTCGATTCGCCGTATGCTTGATTTTCTCGGGAAGGCATGCTAAGTTCGAGTCACTATGGAACCAATACCAAATGAGGGGGGACAGAATTTGTCGTCTCTTTTTTCTTTCTTTTCTTTCTCTGAATGGAAAAAGTCGGTGCACGACCCGAAAATGCGTCGGGTAGAACTCGCGCTCATTTTCGGCATCGGCATACTCCTCGGTATCGTACTCAAAGATATTGCGAGGAACACGGTGACCATCGGCTATCAGGATTATACCGTGCACACACTGACGAACAGAATTGATTTCAATGATATTGAACGGGAAGTACTCAGGGGAGAGGATGCCTCATCCAGCTC
>JBATLQ010000126.1:0-8700 GCA_049289395.1 Candidatus Moraniibacteriota bacterium
ATTCAAAACATTCGTATCGATATCCCATCTTTGTGACAAGAAAAAATGCGTATCATACAGATCACGAGCAACGAATTCTTTTCGTCGCGTCATCGCTATCAGCTTTCCCGCAAAGAGAGACTCTTTCACGGCGACGAGCATCGGAATACCGAAATAATTCTTCATTTCATAGCGAGCACCCGTCTCCCTCGTGTTTATTTCAACTTTCACCTGATGCTCTCCGACTTCATACGAAAGCGAGAAAAATATTGTGAAGAACTTATTCTGTTCATCCTTGATTTCTCCATATTTCGACAATATATCGTGAACTTTCTGAAAAATAAGGTCCCTATTCTCTTTGGTATCTTCCAATAAATCGAAATCCAAATCCACCGAAAATCTCGGCAATTCATAGAACAAATACGCCGCTGTTCCGCCCTTGAAGCCGAGAAGGGATGAGATAGTCACATCGGAATAAATATCCTTCAATATCTGCGTCATTATGAGCTTGTGATTGTCTTTATTGAACATATACTTTCTGTTATTTTTCGTACTTTTCTCGATATTTTTCAAGTGTTATCTCAAGCTTCTTGCTCCTATAAATGAGTACGATATCTTCACAAACATCCCAATCAATTCCCCGGAGGTTGTCGAAAGAATATCGAGGGAACAAGTAAAGCCTGTCGAGAAATGCTCGTTCTTTCGTTGCCTCAAAATACGATCCCCGATCGATTAATCCTTTTTTATTGGTAAGAACTCCATCCTTCAGCTTTCTGTAAATAATCTTACTCCCTCCAACAGTAATTTCCCTCGAGAGATAACTCGCAACAAAAAATGATTTGTAATATTGAAAAGTTACACCCTCTCTCGCAAGTACCGTTTCGAAACTGATATATGCCGGAGTATAGATACGCACCACCAATTCATTTTTATTATAATCTTTACTCCTTGCAAAAATCCCCCTTCGCAATCGTATCAATTTCCCCGTTTTCACATAGTACGAGAGTTTGGATTTGAGATTATTTGCACTTTTTTCGCCAATCAAGAGAGCGATTTCCCTACTCGTGAAAACCGCTTGTTTCGATCCATAAATGGCTGTCAGAAAACTATCCATATAATTATCGTAGTCCAAAGGTATGAATTAATCTTACCTTTAGTTTACTCTATTGATACATTCCGTCAACTTTTTTTCCATAAAATGGCTCTCTATAGCCATTTTAGTATACTTCTCTTCACCCTTTTTGCCAAGCGCCAAAAAAATCAAGGAAAGCTACTCCCTATACCCATCCGGATGCCCGGTATACCACTTCCGGAGGCTTTCACAGCTTTCGGCGAGGGATTTCTGCGGTGTGAATTTTAATATCTCATGAGACGGCATAAGATTACAATATCCAATGGGGATAAAAATATACTTCCATGTGCTCGGCTTTTCGTTTTCCGAAGACATTCCCCTTCACAAATACAACAGACTGCTTGGGTGAGTATTTTCGGGCATACGAAATCAAACCGCCTGGTACATTCAAATCATCCTCTTTCGATTTGACCTCTATCGGAATTTGCTCTCCACTGCCATTCTCGACAAGGAAGTCTACTTCCAATTGCGTCTTCGTCCTCCAAAAATGAATAACCCTCTCATTCTTGATCAATTGAAGAAAAACGAAATTCTCATACAAAGCACCGCTATCGACACGCAGATCGAGATTCTGAAAGTTTCCGGCAGCATAGTTCCGCAATCCCGTATCGAAAAAATACACTTTCGGATTCTTTACAATCTCTGACCGCTTGTTAGAGAAAAATGGTCGCAAATATGAACAAATAAAAGTCTTCTCGATAATATTGAGATACTTCTTCAGCGTTAGATAATCATACCCCGAAACCATTCCGAGCTCCTTGTATGAAATGAGTTGTCCGATTTGAAGTGAAAGCGCTTTGATGAGATTCGCGAGCTTAAAATCATCGACGATGCCAAGCGTGTCCCGTATGTCGCGAAGAAAATAGGTGTTGTAAATATTCTTCAGAACCGTTCGTTTTTCCTCATCTGATTCTGCAAGCGCGACTCGCGGATACCCACCCCACAAAATAAATTCTTCGAAAATTTGATTGAACATGCTCAATTGTGACGAGTCGAGATCAATCGTAGAAAATTTTCCGAGAGTGATATTCGTATCATTTCTCATTCCCCTATAGAGCCGTATGAGCGATGGTTCGCGAAAAGCAAGAAATTCTTCGAAGTCAAGCTGGTACATATGAAATACGAACACCCGACCAACGAGATATCGTATCGCATGAATAGTGAGGTCGATCGCAGAAGATCCTGAAATGATAATTTTAAACTCCGGATATGTATCATAGAGAAACTTCAGGTGTTTCCCTCCGACTTTCGAGTATTGAAACTCATCAATAAAAATATAGTGAAATGTAGCATATTTTTTCGCAAATCCCTTGATATCTGTTTCGAAAAATTCAAGCTCCTCACGATCTTCAAATGTCAGGAAAATAGAGTGAGCGAGATGTTCTTGAATCCGACGAAGCATGGTTGTCTTCCCACTTTGTCGCGGGCCGACAATCGCCAAAATTTCCCGTTTTTCAAGATATCGAGAAATCGCATGCTCTATTTTACGCTCTATATAGGGTTTTTTCATGCCTATTTACTAAAATTATATCACGATACTATTATAGTATTTCTCGTATATGAAGTCAATATCACCCACAGTGAAATCTACTCACCATACCCATCTGGATGTCCGGTATACCACTTCCGGAGGCTTTCGATGCTGTCAGCGAGGGATTTCTTCGGTTCGATGTTTTCAGAAAATAATATCACGATATCCAATCGAGCAAATGGCTATTCCCACATTTTCTTCCTAACCCTTCAAATTCATCCAGATCCGCCTTCGATAATAATTTCGATTCGCTCGCATTTTTTATGAGCCCGAAACTTGGCTTATGAGAAAATCCAACATACACCACTTTCTTCCCCAGTAAGCGAACTTTCTCTATGGCAGGTATGAGATCGGTATCCGATGAAACGAGTACGGCGATATCATAGGAATTTTCATATGCCCCAACGAGAAGATCGACAGCAATTTTCACATCAACGCCTTTTTCATAATAGAGTCCATCATTATGCATGATATATCCACGCTCAACCAGAAATCCACACGCCCTCGATGCGAGATGATTGAAAAGTCGTATTTGATTTTTCCGTAATTGCTGACCCTTCTCATCCGATTCTTTCGCCCGTACGACGCCTACATAATACTTCTTCAAAACGATAGTTCGCTTTCCAGCAAGCCAGAGAGCAAATTTCCCGTATTGGAAATAGGAGATATTCCGGATTCCGAGATCCCTCAATTTATAATGAAAATTACTCCCATCAATGAAAAGAGCGATTCTCAATGAATTCTCATTTTTCATATTCGTGTTTATATTAAATTTCATGAAAAACTAAAAACCCGCCGTGCCCCGTGAGGGGTCAGAGCGGGTGATTTTAGGTACCTTTAATATACTCGAAAAAACCACCCCTGTCAATCCCCTTATCCATGATGTCTATCGAAGTTTCTTTCATATGTTTTGCAAAAAACAGCTTTATTTAGCCATTATAGCATACTTTATAACTAGTTTTTTCAAAATATTATATAATATTATTTTCGGCCTAGCTTCTATCCACACTGAAAACTTCTTTGAATTCATGAAATTTCATGTGTTTATCAAAAATAGTAACCTGTCCAAATTATAGAAAATATGGGAAGGTCGTACAAATTACGATTCATACCCATCCGGGTGCCCGGTATACCACTTCCGGAGGCTTTCGATGCTCTCCGTGAGGGATTTCTTCGGTTCAAATCGCAGGGCATCCTTCGCTTTCGTCGGATCCGCGTAGATTCTCGCGTGTTCTCCTTTGCGTGGCTTCGCCTGAGATTTCTCCATCGTCAATCCAAACTGTTTTTCCACTTCGGAGACGATTTCCTTCACCGAGTATCCGTGCCCATTGCCGAGATTGAACACCTCTGATGTGCCACCCGCCATGAGATATTCGTATCCGAGAAAATGCGCCCGCGCCAGATCTTCCACATCGATATAATCCCGAATCGGCGTACGATCCGGCGTATCGACATCGCCACAGGTATACGCGAACGGTTCGATGCCCATCGCCCCGCGGACGACATTCTGCACGAGGAGTTGCGACGGTTTCTTGCTATCTCCGATCAACCCATCACTCGATGCCCCGCACACATTGAAGTATCGGAAAATCACCGAGTGAAGTTCATACTCTCTGCTCATCTGGCGAATGAGTTCTTCTGCGGCGAGCTTGGATTCGCCGTAGGGATTCATCGGGTGGAACGGATGTCTCTCATCTACCGGGAGATATTCCGCCTCACCATAGATAGCGCAGGTCGAAGAGAAGATAATATGCTTCACGCCTGCTTCATGCATCGCGAGGAGGAGATTTCTCGTCCCCTCGACATTATTTCGCATATAGAGTTCCGGCTGTTCGACCGACTCATTGACGATACACAGTGCCGCGAAATGAAGCACCGCACCGATATCATGTCTCTCGAAAACGCCTCGTACCGCTTTAGCATCAAGTAAGTCTGCTTCCTCGACCTGGATATCACCGATCTTCGAGAGTATCTGCAGTGGTTCATGATATCCCCGAAAGAAATTATCCAACACGACGACCGGAAATCCTCGTTCGAGGAAAAGTTTCGCCACATGACTCCCGATATATCCCCCACCCCCGGTAATCAGTATTTTTTTCATATAGTATTCATTCAATTACTCAATTTCGATCGGAACATCACTGACTCGTATACCTACAAGTATACCGAACGAACCCGATATTTCAAAACGCCTATCTTTTAGACAAGCCATTTCTCCCTATGATATACCCCGTTACCTCTTTAATATGTTCTCCAGATTAGCTATAAGTAGAACCTGCCATGCCCTAGATATGTTACAAGACAAATATTGCCCCTGAAAGAGGTAACGGGGTATACTGAAAACATGAAAAATCTCCGACTTAACGGATATTGCCAGGATCCACGGCTCATACTCACGCTCATCCTCCTCGTCTTTTTCCTGAAGGGCGTTTTTCTCGCGACCATCCAGCCGATATTCGGTGGGCAAGACGAAGCGAGACATTACAATACGCTCCAATACCTCGCGGAACCGGGAGGTGCCGTGACAAATGACGAGAAAATGCAAAAAAGAAACAACGACCGACTGCGGGATAAAGACGACTTCGGTACTTACAATTTCTCAGAAGAAATCCAGAAAACCGCGGGGGCGACTAACACTGATATCCTCCGAGGGGAGATCTATAACACCATCATTTTTTCTCCTTCCTCTGAAGGGACGAATGAACCAAGTATACAATCGAAAGTCTGGAAACCGTACAATTATTATTCACAGCCAGATGTCGCCGGAACCACATCCCTCTATCATAAAACCGCTTCACAAATAGAAAAACTTTTTTCAGGCGAGAATATTCTCGTTCGATTCTATCTCGTCCGAATTTTCTCTGTTCTCCTCGGTACTCTGGCAGTCTACCTCTGTTATCTCACAGCGAAGACTATCGGATTTTCACCTAAAGTAAGCCTCATCCTCACAGCTACCCTCTCATTTCAACCGAAATTCTCCCTCTACCTGACGAATATCAATTATGATGCACTCCTCATCCCTTCATTCTTCCTCTTTACTTACGCGGGGGCACTAACGCTCCGAAACGGTCTCAATGGGAAATCCGTATCACTTCTCCTCCTGTCCATATTAATCGCCACCCAAACCAAGGGAACGGGATATATCCTGGTGGTAGCTTTGCTCGGTCTCACCACCTTTCTCCTCTCCGAAAAAGTGAAATTACAAACGAAGAAAATCCGATATCGTATCTACGGGATGTGCATCATCACCTCTCTCGCCGTTGTTTCATTGCTCTTCAATCATTTCCTTCAAATCAAAAACTTTTCATCCATCATCGAATATATTTCCAAAACCATCACCTGGAATCGATTCATCCTTCCATCGGAAACCTACTGGGGAACACTCTCCTGGGTGAACAGCCCGCTCCTCTCCAATGTCACCAATATCATTTTCGTCATCGAAACGATCGCTCTCATCGGTCTCGGGCTCCTTCTTTTTTCCCGAAAATTCAAATCAGACTATCCGTCATTCCTCCCGGCGAGGAAATACATCATCTTTCTCATCGGCATGATCGTCGCGCTTCAGATCGGAGTTCGCATCGCCGATTGGGAAGCATTTACGAGGGTCGGCGGGATGAAGATGAGTCTCGGTACTCCGGGTCGTTACTTCCTCCCCAACCTCGCCTCCCATATCCTCCTCGTCGGCGCCGGCCTCGGTGCAGTATTGGCATATTTCAAGAAAGAGAAATATTTCGAACCACTCCTCCTCACGATTCTCATCGGTTCATTCTCCCTCATGTTGTATCTCATTTTCAATGTGATAATCCTCCGATTCTATTTCTAATCTATGAAATTTTTCTCTTCAAAAAACTTTCTCCTCACGATCCTCGGAATATCCATCCTCCTCATATTTTTCCGATTCTCCGCGCTCATCTCTTTCCCTGATGCCATTACACTCGACCGTGATGAAGTACAGAAGATATATCCCGGGCAAACGCTCTCCCAGAAATTTATTACAGATAGAAATAATCTCGAGGCGATACAGATTCTCCTTCGTACACCAGGCGTGAAAGATGGCGACATCCTCACTGCGAAACTCACCGATGCGACCTGCACGGACACTCTCGCCGAAGGAACTTTCGAAAAGCCCTTCCTCAATACGGATGATATGTATGTATTTAGCTTCCCTCGCGAAACCGATTCGGAAGGTAAAACATTCTGTCTCCTCCTCTCCTATCGGACCAGTGGTGCATCGAACAAATATCTCCGCTTCTTCACTATCCCCCAGGAAGATAATTCCCTTCTCTTCATGAACACCGTGACCAATGCCGCCCTCAATGGAGAAGCCCTCTCCATGCGCACCGTCTACCGAAATGACCACTGGTGGCAAGATCTGAAGGAGCTCAATCAACGAATTTCCCAGTACAAACCATGGTTTCTGAAGGATGTTTTCATCAGTGCTCTCGCCTTCCTCTTCATCACGCTCTCCATCACGCTCATCGCCACCCTCATACACCTCGCCCCCCTTCAACAAAAAGAAAAATCATGATACACTGACGCCATGAAAACGATCTCTTTTATCGTTCCCGCCTACAATGAGGAAAAAAATATCCGACCCTTCTATGATACATTCCAGACGGTTTTTTCGTCGCTTGAAAGTCAATACACCTACGAGCTTATCTTCATCAATGACGGAAGTGAAGACCATACCAATGATGAAATAGAAAAGATCGTCGCACTCGATAGTCGCGTCAAATACATCGACTTCTCACGAAATTTCGGCAAAGAAATCGCGACGACCGCCGGCATCAATCTCTGCTCTGGAGATGCGTGCATGATAATCGATGCTGACCTCCAACATCCCGCCGAGCTCATCCCTGATTTCGTAAAAAAATGGGAAGAGGGATTCGAAGTCGTCGTCGGCATCCGGGAGACCAGCAAGAGCGACTCCTGGATAAAAATCCTCGGAGGGAAAATTTTCTACTGGATGCTCAATGCCATAGCCGACACAAAAATCATTCCGAATGCGACTGATTTCCGACTCCTTGACCGTGCCGTGATTGATGAATTCAATCATTTCAGTGAAACCAAGCGTCTCACCCGTGGTCTCATCGATTGGCTCGGATTCAAACGCGCCTACATCACATTCCAAGCGAATGATCGCCTTCATGGAACGGCGAGTTACAGCATTTGGAAACTTGCCAAGCTCGCTCTTCATAGCTTCATGTCACTCTCCCTCTTCCCGCTAAAAGTAGCCGGATACATCGGTATTTTCATTACCACCCTCTCATTCGTTTCCGGTACCTATATTTTCGTCGGTAAATATTTCTTCAACTGGTATTGGGCACTCACCTTCTCCGATTCCGAAGACCTCGCGATCTTCATCGTGTTCCTCGTCGGCATCCTCCTTATGTCGATCGGACTCATCTCCATCTATATCGCGAACATCCATGAAGAAGTGATCAAGCGTCCGCTCTATGTCATGCGACGGAAGAAATTCATTTCTTCTCCACGGTCAAACGATTGATACCGAAGCGATCGAATTCGCGGTGCCATTTCTCACAATACTCTTCCACCTTCGCCGGAAAATCCTTCGAGAGTTCCGCCAGGTGTATCTCTGCTGGAGTCGCCTCACGGAGAAAGTCCCGCTGACCAAGACGCGTCTCCAATCGATCCCAGAACTCATCATCGAGAAAATGCTCCATGACCGTCTCCACCTGCTTCACGAGCGCGTCTTTCAGTACGGTCTTGCCATGCCACTTCTTCGTCAATCCGGCGAGACCGAGTCCTTCCGCTTGTTTCCACAGATGATCGATCACTTCGATCGAAGCATCCGCCCGCTCGTCATGAATATCAGCCTCGGACTCCCGCACCCACAATCCGAGCTCGGCGAGGAGGAGAAGTTCTTCCAATTGAGCCTTGGTCAATTCGAGGCGAAGAGGCATTTCATTCAGCCATTTCGGCTTTACAGCAAAGTATTTCATAGGGGGAAGAGATGAGAGATTAGAGATGAGGGGCACAAACAACGGTCGTTCCGCTTTTTGAGCGGTGCGACCGCTGTTTGTGAGCAAGAAAGAGT
>JBATLQ010000127.1:0-2396 GCA_049289395.1 Candidatus Moraniibacteriota bacterium
TTGTTGGGGTGCGAATGTTTGATAAGGAGATAGATAATGGCAAAGTAATGCGTGTCGGCAAAAAAGATTTCGTGAAAATCGTTTTTCATTGAGCGATATTTGACGCGGTATATTCTGATTGATATACTGAGAGTACAATTGAAGAAATTATCATCGAACGAGCAAGTGAAACGAAAATTAATTTCCGTTTCCGAGCGAGTGATGATGACAACAGGTGGATGCCCTGGGGATTCCCGTAGAATGAAATAATTTTTATTTCATTGACCGGAGTTTCTCCGGTGGCAGACACAGATTATCCAGAGTGCGGGGAGAGTATTGGCTCACTGATCCGCCGGCAACCTTTCAAGTGCGAACTTGTCGTGGTGCCCCATCCAATCCCTCACGGGAAAGATAATATCGTTTGCTTATCTTGCCGTAATTGGGCAGGATTTTTTGTTTTGAGGATCACTGCATTTCACGAACTTCATGATTTCGGTTTGTCATCCCGCATTTAATGCGGGATCCAGAGTGAAAATGTTCCGAGGATTTCTCAACGATTCACTGGATCCCGGGTCAAGCCCGGGATGACAGATAGGAGGATGACGCTTCGAAGTTATTTCGTAAAGAAAATATGTAAAATTAATTTGTAAGAAAAAAAGTATGAAGAAGACAGCGGAGTGCGTGACGCCGGGACATCCGGATAAGGTGTGTGATATCATCGCGGACTCTATCCTCGATGCGTATCTCGAAGGGGACAGGGAAAGTCGGACGGCGATCGAAGTGATGGGTGGGCATGGACTCGTCGTCGTGAATGGTGAAGTGACTTCGCAGGCGCGACCGGATCTGGTGAAGATCATCCAGGGGATCTGTGGCGAGGACATCGAGACGCGTACGAATCTCGTGACGCAGAGTCCGGAGATCGCGCGCGGTGTCGATACTGGTGGGGCGGGCGATCAGGGTATCATGAAGGGGTATGCGACGAGTGAGACGGAGAGTTTCCTTCCGCTTGAATATGATCTCGCACGGAATCTGTGTCAGAAGCTCTATGAACGGTATCCGTATGATGGAAAGACGCAGGTGACGATCAACAATGGCGTCGTGGAGACGGTCGTCGCTAGTTTTCAGAACAGTAAGACAGAAGACCTCATCGCCTTCATGAAAGAAATTATTCCCGCCGAAAAATATCTCGCGAATCCGGCAGGGGAATGGACGCTCGGAGGATTCGATGCGGATACGGGACTCTCGGGACGCAAGCTCATCGTGGACAATTATGGTCCGGAAATCACGATTGGTGGCGGATCATTCTCAGGGAAGGATTATACGAAAGTGGATCGCTCGGGTGCGTATATGGCGCGTCGTGTCGCTGTGGATTATTTGAAGAAGTATCATGCGAAGGAAGTGTTCACGAAACTCGCCTATGCCATCGGTGTCGCGGAGCCGGTGATGGCGGTCGCGGTCGTCGATGGGAAAGAAATGCTGATCGAAGGATATGACCTCACACCCCGTGGTATCCGGGAGACCCTTGGGCTCGATGCGGTGAAGTATGCCGATACCGCCAAATGGGGGCATTTCGGGCATGCCTATCCTTGGGGATAATTTCTTTTGATAAGAAAATAGAGAAAAAAAAGAAGGGGCGCGTTGCGTCCCTTTTTGCTTCCCTGTATTTCTTCAGCGTCGCGCCGCTGTCGCGCTTCGTTTCGGCAGATCTTTGATTTTCTTCGCCATTTCGCGCACGGGCTTTTCACTTTTTAGTGTCCGCTCGCTATGCACACGGATGAGCCCGTTGCTCAGTAACTGGTAGGGGGTAAAGGTGAGTTTCGTATCGTCTTCTCGATTCCATCGCCGGAATGCGCGGATGATTTCCAACGAGGCCAAAATGACATCGACCTCTTTCCCTCGCGTCGTCTGCTTCTTGATGTATGGAGACATGTCATCGCCGGCTGGTGCGATTCCGAGGTCTTCCATTGTGTTCAAGGCGATCTTTATGGTTTTCGCATCTCCTTCGATGTAGTAAATTCCCATTGGTTGGGGTCGCACTGTTTTCTGTACCATGGTGTATCTCCTCTCGGCAGTTGTTGAAGGACTTCGGTACACTTTAGCGGAAAACGCACTTTTGGGCAAGGTGGTATACTATACTGGTAGGGTAATTCTATTCAAGTTTCTATGAAATATTGGTTCCGCCCAGCGAAGTTTTGGAAATGGTTCGCGTTTTATTATCCCGTATCGAAAGAAGGGTGGATTATTACGATTCTTCTTATAGGGATCGGCGTGAAGTTGTTTCTCATGATTGACAGTCGGTCACATTCGGCGTCGGACACGCTCATTAATTTCGCACCGTGGTTCATCGCCCTCGCCTGTATCTTCGACCTCCTCTGTTTCCGTCGGGGACTGTATCCTGCTTGGTGGAAGCGTCATCA
>JBATLQ010000128.1:0-3943 GCA_049289395.1 Candidatus Moraniibacteriota bacterium
GTACGAATAGATTCTTGACGGGAGGTAAAAATCAGAGCGGCATCTCAAAAAGGTGCCGCTTTTTACATATTCAATTAAATAGCCTTACTGCATATTAAAGACATTTTCCAATAAAATCGATTTGAACTTCACCTAGTGCTCGGAACAAGAACGATTTAAACAAGAACTAATAATCCTTGTATTTGGGATAGAGATACTGCTGGATCAGGGAAAGACTTCTCCCATTCAAACGTTCGAAAGCTATCCCGCCAAGCGAGCAATCAGGGGCTTGACAGGGCTGATTGAACAGTATGTACCCGCATGATATACTGAAAAAAGTAATTCGTAAGATGAAATCATATGGAAGAGCTTATCAAAAAGGCGACGGATTCCGTGGTTGCGTCACTTCGAGGGGTAGATAAAATTTACGATACGATGTTTGATATCGTAAAGGGGAATGTGGTCGGTATTTTTACCGGCACAGGAGAGATCGCGGCGGCCGGAACGGGTGCGGTGACTAAGATCGTTGCGAGCCTGATCAAGGGGGTCGTTGAAGTTGGCGGAGAAGCCGGAGAGGCGGCGAAGAAAGTTGTGATGGGAACCTTGGAAGGTGTCGCCGAAGTCGGTGGAGATACGGCTGGGATGATAAAAGATTCAGTTCGCGGTGCTATCAGGGGGACGAGTGAAGTCGGTGGTGATATCGGCAAGGCGGCCGTCGGCGCCGTAGAGGGTGCTGTGAAGTCGGCGGAAGATATCGGATTGAGTACCGAGGACGCCCTGAAGAATGCCGTGACTGGTGCGATCGAAGGTGCCGGGGAAATCGGCGGGAGTGCCATCGAGAGTGTCAGGGTCGCTCTTATGGCTTCAGTGAAAGGGGCAAAGGAGATTTTGAACGCCCCATTTGAGAAGAAGTAAATGCAATATGTGTGTGAAAAAGGCTCTGGCGGAGCCTTTTTTCATTGGGAAAAACTTTTGTATCGTTATACATGGAGATATTTTTTCCGGGGTGCTTTTTATGTGGAATCCGGTTTTTGTGATATAGTTTGGATGTAATTCTGAGCCAAAAAATATGAATATGAATCCTGTGGTACACTTCGAAATGCCCTATGAAGATCGAGATCGTATGGCGGATTTCTATGCGAAAGCGTTTGGGTGGAAATCCGAGATGTACGGACCGGAGATGGGGAATTATGTGGTGGCGCATACGACGGAGACGACTGCGGAAGGCATGATACAAGAGCCAGGGAGAATCAATGGTGGTTTCTATCAGAAGCCCGAGGATCCGGCAGGGCAAGTCCCTTCGGTCGTGATTGCGGTTGATGATATACAAAGCGCTATGGAGAGAGTGCGGGCGTCCAGCGGGACGATCTTGGGGGAACCGATGGATATTCCGGGTGTCGGAAAATATGTGAGTTTTCTTGATACCGAGGGGAATCGGGCGAGTATGCTTCAGGCTATCGCCCGGCGGTAAACCTCACAATGAGCGGGAAGAGGGTATCAAACCGTCCAAATAGGCGGTTTTTTCTTATATTTACAATGGAGGCATGATATACTTGAACATAAATCGTGTCATCCATAATTCTTTATACGAAAGCGTATGATCGCAATTCAAGGAACTTTTTTCGAAGCAGTGTCATCATGGTTTGTTCTCGCGGGTTATCGGATACTCATTATCGCTCTGGTGGCTTTTGGTATTCGGAGATTCAGCCATGTATTCATAGAGAGATTCGTGAGGAAGGTAGTGACGGCGGATCGGTTTTCTTCGAGAGATGCTGAGAAAAAGAGGGAGGATACGCTGATCAGAATTATTGATGGAACGATAAATATCGCCGTGATCTTGCTCGCGGGGCTGATGATACTCCAGACACTAGGGGTGGATATCGCACCACTTCTCGCGGCAGCTGGTATTGCTGGGCTCGCTTTCGGTTTCGGAGGGCAGTATCTTATCCGGGATGTTATATCAGGACTCTTCATCATTTTGGAGAATCAGTATCGCGTGGGGGATGTGGTGTGTTTCGATAATACCTGCGGACTCGTTGAGGATATTAGTCTGCGGATGACATCGCTCCGGGATATGGATGGAACCGTGCATCATGTCCCGCATGGGGAGATCAAGACGGTTTCTAATATGACGAAAAATTATTCGCGGGTGAATCTGAATATCGGTGTCGCGTATGATTCAAATATGGAGCAGGTTATCGATATCGTAAACCGAGTTGGGAAGGACTTGTCCGAAGATGCCAAGTGGAAGGATTATATTATCACGCCTCCGCAATTCCTCCGCATCGATGATTTTGCTGATTCCGCGGTTATTATCAAAATTCTCGGCGACACCCAGCCGATCAAGCAGTGGGATGTGACGGGCGAGCTTCGCAAGCGCCTGAAGGTCGCCTTTGATCGGGAAGGTATAGAGATTCCGTTTCCGCAGCGCGTTATTCATCACAGCAAGGATTCTGAACGCACAGTGTGATCGGACTCTTACTGTATCAAGGAGAGATGCTTCGATAATCGATCTTCGGATCCCGATGGCGATGCTGTGAACGGTCAGGGTATTCATTGAGAGTGGAATCTATTATGGATGGTGAAGTCAAGAAAAAATGGCTACTGGGCGCTCTGGTGCTGATTGTCTTGATCGGCGCGTTTTTGCGCACATATCATTTCCATGACTGGTTGACCATGAGAGATGATCAAGCGAGAGACGCGACCCTCGTGAGTCAGGTGGTGAAGGGGGAGTTGCCGTGGCCAGAAATGGGGCCCTTTATGAGTTATTCCGGAGCTGGAGACCATAGTGAAGAAAACTCTTTTCATCTTGGGCCTATGTATTATTATTTTCAAATTATTTCCGCGAAATTATTTGGGAATTTTCCTGATAAGTTGGCCTACCCGGATGCTTTCTTCGGCATACTTGCCATTCCGCTCCTCTATTTTTTCCTGCGGGAATGCTTCCGAAGAAATATATCATTGGGGGTTACGGGGCTCTTCGCCTTCTCGGCTTATTTTATCCAATATTCACGGTTTGCATGGAATACGAATCTCATTCCCTTTTTTGTACTGCTGTTCTTATTTGCCTCGCAGAAATTTTTGATGGAATGCCGAGAGGATCGGTGGAAGTGGGCACTTGTTCTCGGAGCGGCGATCGGGATTGGTATACAGCTTCATGTGATACTGCTCGCGATATTTTTCTTGTGCGCCCTTGGTATCGCGGTTGTATCTCTGAAAAAAGATCTTGGGATGTGGAAGCAGTGGATGCTCATAGTAATCGTGGCGGGGATGTTGAATGTGACGCAAATCACTAGTGAGATTGCGACTCATTTTGATAATACACGGCACTTATTCGGCTCGGCATCACATCGGGGAAGCACTGGCCTTGATAAGGTCACCTCTCTTCTGTGGAATGATATTGATTGTCATATCGAGGCCAATGCGTATTTTCTCACTTCTTATGGTGGAGATAATTGCGGGCATGATTTTTTGGGGACATCTGCTTATATTGGAAAGCATGCTCGTTATGATACTTTCGCTGACGTTTTCTCTGTATTTGAGCGAATCCTCTTTGTCTTGTTTGCTTTCGGAGGGTATGCCCTTCTTGTTAAACGGAGTAGGCATGAAACAGATGAAAGAAAGCGGTATTTTCTGTATCTCGTATCTTTCTATTCGGTGATTACTTTTCTCGTTATGTTTCCGTTGAGCGTGACGAAGATCGATGATTTCCGGTATTTCCTCCCAATGTTTTTTATACCGTTCGTGCTCCTTGGGCTTATCATGGATGCTTTTTTCGCGCGGTACCCTCGAGCGAGCTGGTATATTTTTGGTATATTTTTTGCGTTACTGCTCTTCACGAATGGGAGCGCGTTATTGCAGGATCAAATTCAACCACTTCTCATGAAAGATCAGACATGTGCGTCTCATTTCACGACCCTGGGAGAGCTCGAGCCTGTCGCGACATATATCGCCTCACAAGAGA
>JBATLQ010000129.1:0-11363 GCA_049289395.1 Candidatus Moraniibacteriota bacterium
GGATCTTGATACGCGAAACGACCGCTCTCCCTACATCGACGGGAAAGACGAGCGAGGCGTGGAGCACGCCGTCCACTCGAAATCGGACACGGTAACTCCCCTCGACCGGTTCGATATGCACATCACTCGCCTTGCCGTCGAGCGCGTGCTTAATAATCACCTCGACGAGCTTCGCAATCGGCGCATCACGGAAGAGCTCCTTGTCTTTTTCAGAGAGACTATCTTTCTTCGCGGTCGTCTCGTCCTCATCGTCCCTGCCTTTGATAGAGAGAATGGCATCCTTCAGCGCCTGATCCGTACCGGCATAATGCTTCACAATATCCTGAAAAACCTCCTCCGAAACGAGATAGGTATCGATACTGAGATTCTCTTTCTCAGAGAGGAATCGCAGGACATTGAGCGATTCGAAATCCTGCGGATTCACCACAGCGACCGACAGGATATCCCCATCGCGCTTGAAAGGAACCATGTGGTACTTCTGCGCGGTCTCCTCTGGAATAAATTCCAATACACTCCGGAGTACTTCCCTCGGCGCTGTTTCGAGAAACAAAAGACCGAGCTGCTCTGCCCGTTCCTTGATGCCCGACGGAGAGGAGACGGGCGCTGGATTCTGTTCACTCTCCTTATTCACCGTTACCGTCGTGTCGGTCATACGCGAGAGAGTGATTATTGAACGAAGGGGTTCTCTCGTGCAGAGAAACTGCTGACCGTGAGGGGTGGTAGTACCTCCGATACTGTCTTCATTCTGATGGCATCAATTGCCTTAGTATCGAGTTTCGCCGTATTGAAAATCGGGAGTGCCTCGATATTTTGCATACTTGTAGTCGAAAGTCCGGGATAATACATGAACGATACGACGAGCGAACCGCTGAGCGTATCGCTTGGAAGCGGATTCCCCTTGTCATCTTTTGTCTCTGCGTCCTTCTTCAGAGAGAATGACTTCACTTCATTCTCACGATTCATGTGATAGATACGACTGAACAGGTCAAGAAAAGATGCGTAATCGGTAGAGAGAGCGACCGTCGCCTGATACACCTTCGGCTCCGGATAGGTCGCTTTGAGGGTAATCATCTGATCGAGAGGGACACCAGCATTCGCCGTCCCCGCTCCACCAATGAGTATCGCTTGCGAACTCATCGCCTCTTCTTTCGGAGCAATCGCGGTGACAGGAGGCTTCTCGAGAGTAATGGAGGAAACCAATATACCGGACTGTCCTGCCAAATAATTGAACGCATCCACTACGCGCTCCTGATCCACCACCTCCGGAACATACTGATCGACGAGCACTTCATCTGCATTCTTCCCACCAAGCGCCTCGGTAGATGCAGAAGCGAAATCACCCGAAATCGCCTTGATATTGCCGAGGCGTTGTTCCATCTGATTCAGTTGTTGCTGTGCCGCATCGACCGACATGCCCTTTACGAGAAAAGCATCATAATCAGGCTTTATATACCCGATGGACAATACGAGCACCAAAATGAGAGAGAATGGTATGAAAAGGACTTTGAGACTCATACGCGAAAGATATATTATTTAATTTTTTGTCTGATCCGCAATTCTATTCAGCGTCAAGGAAAAATTCACTTTCCCCTTGCCATCCTGAAGGAGCGGACCCGAAAGAGAGACTCCAGAAAAATTTCCCGAGTCCTGGAGAGCTTTCATTTGCTGAGCTACCTGGAGGAGGTCCTTCGTCTCGCCAGAAATCTTCACGGTATTCGTCGACAAATCATTCTCATAAGAATCGAGAATAACATCCGGGAGAATAGCAGAACTTATCACCCGGAGTTCATCTGCTGGATTCACATCGGGGTAGGTTCGCTTCGTCAAAGTAGCTTCACTCTTGATGGAGAACTTCGCGACGCGCGAAACCAAAGCCGAAGTATACTGTGCCTTCGTCTCTTCAATCTTCTTCGTTATGGCTAATTGCTTCTGATCCAAACGATACGAAAGATACCACAATGCCCCATACGCGAGACCCGTGATAAGGAGGAGTGCGAGTGACGCATAAATCGCCTTGCTCGAGGCACTCACGCGTTGCTCACTCTTCTCGGCAATGGTGGCCGACTGAGAGAGATTGATACCCGGCATATTTTTTCTCTTATTATTTGTATTCTTTTTTTTCTTGGTATCAGTATACCACACTTCATTTCTCTTTGTGAATACCGTCGATACCCCCCAAGGCCAATCCGACCGCGACCGAGAAAGACGACCCGAGCCTCTCTACCGATGGTCGCATCGCATCCTTCGTAATCACTCGTTTCCAGGGATCCGCGAGCGTCACGGAAACACCGAGAGACTGCGAGAGGAATGTCGGGAGACCAGTGAGTCGAGACGATCCCCCCGAGAGGATAATCCTCCCAACCTGCTTCCCTTCTGCCTGCGCGATATAGGATTGCATGATCCGATTCACTTCGGCCGTGACGATATCAAGCGCGGGGAACACCAGAGCGGAACCAGACACATTGAGGAAATCCTGTGTGCTTTTCTTCATCTCTTCTGCCCGATCGAGGGAGATATTCATACTCTGGGCTATGGTTCGCGTCATATCCTGACCACCGATACCGACATTGCGACTGAGCTGTA
The DNA here is from genome assembly GCA_049289395.1 of Candidatus Moraniibacteriota bacterium. Taxonomy (GTDB): domain Bacteria; phylum Patescibacteriota; class Minisyncoccia; order Moranbacterales; family UBA1568; genus CAYTED01. The sequence goes on from JBATLQ010000129.1 coordinate 2,584, forward strand.
CCACCCCATCCTCGATAAGAATAAGGTTCGTCGCCTTGGAACCCATGTCGATGATAATCGACGATCCCGGATCCTTGCCGACCACCGATCGCGCGAGAGAAAATGTCTCTAATTCGAGAAATTGGAGAGCGAGTCCCGCTGATGAAGCGTATTTATTGTACCGATTGATTTCCTTATTCAACGCCGCGACCAAGAGCACATCTAATTTTTTCATCGTCGGTCCACCATCCGCTCCCGCCACACCCTTCCGACGGACGACTTCCCAACTGAGGGATACTTCATCGAGATTCGAAGGAATATATTTATGCGCCTCGAAACGGATGGCGTCTTCCATCTCCTTCGCTTCCATATCCGGCAATTCGATGAGCGTCACGAGACCGACGAACGCAGGAAGCGCCATAAACGCCTCCTTCTTGTCCGGATTCAACCGTTCCAAAAGCGCCTTCAGATACAAAACTAATTCTTCATCATATGAATGCTCTTGATGCATCTTCCCGGACTCGATGGAAGCGAGACTCACCTCTGCATAGTTCATGAGCGTTGCCATCCCATTAGAGGCTGGTTCGAGCTCTACTGCTTTGATGGCGGAAGTACCGAAATCAATACCAAGAAATTTTTGTTTTCCAAAAAACATACACGAGTATCACCAATTCATTACCCTTACATTATAAATCAATACAGAAAATTCTCCAATGCCTTTCACGAAAGAATCAATATTCGGAATAAGGAATCAAGATACCAAAAAAGACCACCTCGACGGACATCGAAGTGGTCTTTTATTCTTTCATCTTCCAACATCCGCACCTCTCAACTCTAGCATCTACTTCGCACTCTCTACAGCGGACTGCATTTCTTTGAAACTATACGCTCCGCCGAAATGGGTCGTATTGACGAAGAAACTCGGTGTACCAGCGAAACCGAACTGCTTGGCGGTTCCCATATCATCGACCAATCGACTGTCATATTTTCCGCTCTTGAGACATGCTTCCATATCCTTCGCAGGCACCGCGCTCTTGAGGAAGTCCGCCATAACATTCGCCTTCGATACATCATTCTTCACCGTTTCATTGAGGAGCTTGTATCCAGCCTCATTCATGAGGAGATCGTGTACTTCCCAAAACTTTTTCTTTTCCCCAGCACAATACAAAGCCTTTGTCGCCAACTCACCATTGCCATGACCATTGGCATACACCCAAACAAAGGCGGCTTTGCCAGCATCCACCAGTTTCTTTATCTCCGGTACTGGCGGAATATAAGTTCCACCGTCCTTCACCATGAGGAACTGCGCACCAGCCTGCTTGTTCAAATTCGGATTCTTGCCAGCGGCGATACTACAGTACGGACAGCTCGGATCGCTGAATTCAACGAAGAGCACCTTGCTATTCTTATCGCCGAAAGCGAGATTCTTCTCATGAAATAACGCCTTTACCTGATCCTGCGTCACCTTCACTTCACCATCTTTTTTCGCCTGCGTCGTATCTGTATTCACCGCAGTCGGTACTTCTGTCTTCTTATTGAAATTTCCTCCCCACACGATAGATACTGCGACGATCACACCCGAGAGGAGGATAGCTCCCGCGACGAGCCAGGCATCCTTGCTCGCAATCGATGGTGATGAGACGATTACTTCTTCCTCTGTCATTCTTTCTTCCATAGCATTCTGTATCCCATTAGCAATTTAATTCCTTCGCAAAACCATTATACCCCATTCTGGGTCTTTAGAAAATCTGTAGCACTCCCGGAGCGAAGACGAGCAATGCCCCGAGGAACAGCATGAGGATTCCCCCGATGAGATTCGCCCACCGCGAATAGGTCGCTGTGAGGTGGAGCTTCTCAAATCCCCACAATGCGAGACCGAACACCAGGAAATCATCGATCATATAGAAGAAAATATAGATAGCCATGAGCGTCTGCGTCCCGAGGAATCCGAGGTGATTGATCTCGAGTATCTTCGTAAACGCCTGCGGAATACCGATGGAGCAGGCGAATTCGATCACATTCACCGAGAAAGCGAGCATCATGACACCGATGGCTGAAATCCAAGTCAGCGGTTCACTCGCCAATTTCTTTATCTGACCGGAGATCTTCGACCGCCCCTTGGCATCGACGATTTGACAGGTCCCATCATTTTTCCGCCACTCATACAGGAAGAATATGCCCCCGCCAATCGAAACGAGTCCCACAATCGGCGTCACGATACGATCGAGTCCGACGAAATTGAAGGTCGTAAACCATACATTGAGGATCATGTAATACATCACCGTCTCTGCCACGATAAACAGTCCTGCAATAGACCACATCCGCGCACGCGATCCCGTCTGAATGAGCACGAGGAGAAAAGTGACCAGCACCCACATCGCACACGGATTGAATCCATCGATAAACCCGAGTACCGATGCGAGGAGTGGGAGCGAATACCCAGACACATCAAGCGTTTTCCCCGTAAAGGGAACCTCGATCGCACTCAGCGGATTTTTCGGATTCATACAAATCCCCGTCTCAGCATTACAAATCGGCGCACCCGTATCCGTCCGCTCGAGTGTTCCTCCATTCGAGAGCGTCTCTTGCAGGGAGCCTGCTACGCCTTCTCGTTTCGCTTGCGTGAAAATACGATCAAATTCCTTGCCGGTCGTATCGGGCGATTCGAACCCTTGCAAAACGAAACGCCCACCGATAATCGTCGTCGGTGTCGCACGAGGGAGCCCTGTCTTCTCCGATACTGCCGCGAGGAGATCCCTCCCTTCGACTTCATAGACATCATGAAACCGTATATCTGCCTCCGGATGGGATTGCTGAAAGCTCCGGAGGAATTCTCTCTCTGCCTGACAATGCCCACATGCATCTCGTTCTAATACATCAATCGATACCATTGCCTGCTCCGCTTGAGCAGGAAGTCCAAAAAAAATCCCTCCAAAAAGAGTGACGGCACTCAACAGAAATCGCATATTCTTCATCATATATTTTTTATTTCATGAGACCTCATATGCTCCTGGTATGACCTATATGAAAGTGCTACGGATTGCGACACCTGCCGAAGCAAAGGAGAGCAATCCTTCCAGGCAAGGAGTTTCAGTATACCATAACTTCCGAGGAGGAGCACCGCTTCTAACCCCCGGAGCAACAGGGGGTCGTCCTGTCTACCAGAAGTAATAAACAGTCGATGCAATACAACCAAAAGAAACGCCGGGTACACGAGAATATGGATGCGCTTCCACCATATTCCAAAGACCCTTGTGGAAATTCTATTCGAAGTAAGGAGGGGCGGGAGGAAAAGAAGCAGTGCCACAAAACCGAAAAAAGGTGCGAGAGTGACGAAATCCCATCGGGTGAATGAGAGTATATCCTGAATATCATATCCGCGGAGCATGTACGAAATGCCATGAATACAGGCGAAATACCCCATAAGAATACCTACTTCCCGACGAAACCCCATGAGGAGAAGGAGAAATTTCATCCGGAAAATCTTCGACAACGGACTGAGGAAGAGAAGCATGATGAGGAGCGTTCCTGCCATTTCACCGAAATTTCGTCGCAATTCTGGATGGAGCACTCCTACAATAAGACTCGCATGAGCGATGATAAGGAGAATCCACTTAATCTCCCTCCCGAAGCGAATGAGTATATCCGAGAGTATGTCATGGACACGGAAGAGTATTTCCCACACGGGATCCATGATGTGAAACAGTTTTTCCATAGGTTAAAAATTCATCTCTCCTTCACCGGAAAAAGAGGAGGTACAGGAGCATGAGGATGATACTCTGTACCACTCCAAGCAACAGAAAAACACTTCGCGATATGTTTGATTTCTGTCCCATATCACCAGTATACCACTGGAGCGAAGAAATGCGCCAAGAAATAAAGAAAAAGCTACCGGATGTTTTTTTCTTTTTCGAAATGTTACCTGTAACCAGCAGTCATTGAGTTAGGATAATATTTGTATTTAAGCCTTGATGTCTGCGCGAGCCGTCGCCACTAACTGACGGCCCTCAGTTAGTGTATAACTCTCATTTTCAAATTTTCAAAAATATATTCTTTATCCGCGGCCGCGTTTATATGCTAAATAGAGAGGTCAACGGTCGTTCCGCTTTTGGAGCGGTTCACCCCGTGAAATTTCTGAATTATTTCATCGGGGTGCGACCGCTGTTTTTATTTCTCATTTCTTTTCAAACAAATCATTTCATACTTTTCTTTGTCCGCAAAGAAAAGATACCAAAAGCCTGCCCGCCCTTTGGAGGGAAACTCTCTCCTGCGAGACGGCACGAGTAAAGAACACAAAGTGTATTCTGTCCTAAAAACCTACGCGAATGTCATCCCCGCGACGGCGGGGATCCAGATGCCACAAACATTTATTTTCCTCTTTACAAGACTACTGGATCCTAGATTCCCGATCCCCGATCAGGTCGAGGACAAACTTCTCGGGAATGACAGTAGTAAGGCAGTAGATACTATTTTTTCAAAAACTCTGCGAGGGCTTCGGTGTAGGGACGGAAGGGAATGAACTTCGTATTGCGAAGTATGGAACAGTGCGGTCGCTTGGCGGGACGCGGAAACGCAGAGGCTGGAACGGGTTTCACAATCACATCTTTTTTCGCCAATCGGAACAATTCCTTCGTCGCCTCATACCAAGTCGCCGGGTCTTCATTCACCAGGTGATAGATGCCGTACGGTACGACATGCTGGATCATTACCTTGGTCGCCACCGCGAGGTCGGGTGCATAGGTGAAGCAAGAGAGTTCGTCATCAACGGCCTGCAATTCATGGTTCGTTTGAGCGAGCCCCTTCATCTTTTCAAAAAAACTTTTCTTCCCGACGGCTGATGTCGCAGGCTTTCCAAAGAGTTTCGAGAGACGCACGAGATAATACTTTCCTCCTCCTTCGATGACCGCTCGCTCACCGGTATATTTACTCACGCCATACCGTGAAATCGGATTCGGCGTCGCAGTCTCCGAATACCCCTCCTCATTCGTGCCATCGAACACATAGTCCGTCGAGTAATGGAGCCATGTTGCATTTATTTCCCGTGCCAGTTTCGCGAGAAACCTCGGCATCTCGGCATTAAGCAGGATCGCCTTCCTATATTCCTCTTCATTTTCCTCACAGAGATCAACTGCATTGTATGCCACCGCATTCACGATGATGTCCGGCGCGTATTCGCGAATCTTCGTCTCTGCCACACCGAAATCCGCGAGATCAATTTCATCCCTATCCCATCCGACAACCTCGTATCCCGGGTCCTCACCATACACCCGCATGAGCTCTTGACCGAGCATTCCCTGTGATCCGAGTATCAGTACTTTCATAGTAATACCACTATTAACTTAGTCACTGTATTCTCCCCTATTTCGATTTTTTGCGCAAAAAAAAAGCGCTAGGTATGCTCCTGAGAAGCAAACCTAACGCGTACCTGCACCCCTTTCATCACCAAGTATCGAGGTGTCTAGATTCTATCGCCCTGTAAATCCTGAGCCTACTCCTCTCATCATCAATCCGCTCCAAGAACAAACGAAGTGACTCCTCGATCGATTCCCTGAACTGACGAAGTGTCTCAACACAAACTGGATTCCCTTCATCGGTAATCATGAATGTTTCATATCCTCGCCCATCGACATAGTTAGGAATAATTCGCCAGCGCGATACAATCCCCACATCGATGAGGCGCGTGTACGGAGCACCCAGGTGAACTGACTGTGCGAATGGCACAGTCAGGGTAATATATCCCCTTCCAACCCAATCTCTGATTCCTGCGCGTTCTGCGATATTTGAGTGTTCTGCGAGAACTGCAAGTGCTGGGAGGTCATCAAGGGAATGGACTCCGATATCACCTCCATGATCAGCATCTCTCTTCTCCGAACGCAACGATACTTCATGGATGGACGCCCCTTCTCGAAATGGCGTCTCGTGTTCGTTCTTCTCGCCGGGTAGCTCAAGTGCACCGACGCCACTTCTCCGCAGAAGTGCAAACCAAATGAAGAGACAGAGCGCTACCACCAATATCAAACAGACGGTGAAAAAAACGACTGGATCACCAAATGCATGATACTCCTTGACACTAGACCCATAACCCGTTGTCCCACGCTTCTCAGATGACTGAAGCTTGGTCGCTTCTTTTTCAAGAGATGCGAGTTTCACCTCCATCCCATGAAGCGTTTCTCCTTGTTGCTTAAACAAGACGACCGCCTTCTCAAGTGAAACGGCGATAACATCGGGGAGTGCGGCGCACCCGCGCGAAACATCGATACGCTCTCCGATGACAATGAGACTCGGGGTCTGTATTCCCGTTGCCCGTGCGAACACCCTCACCTTCTGCATGGAAGGCTTTACCTGACATGCTTCTGCCAGAATCTTCCAAAGTGTATCACCACCCTTTACTTCCCACTCCGAAGCGGAGGCGAACGATGAAAACACGAAACTACACAGAATCATGAGTATGGAGAAATAGCGCTTCATGGCATGCCCTTTCCGAAATTTTTAAACAGCCGATTTTCACCTCACATACTGAAAATGGAGATGATGGGATATTCTGCAAGAAAATCAAAAATGAGTCAAGAGGCAAGATCAAAGCTTCCACCAAGCCTCATTCTCCCGAAACCACGCGACGGTTTTCACGAGACCCTCCTCGAGCGTCACCTGCGGTTGCCAACCCAGTTCTTTCTGTATTTTAGCGCAATCAATGGCGTACCGTCGGTCATGACCAGCACGATCGGCGACGAATTCAATCATTGATTCGTCCTGACCGAGGATCTCAATCAATTTTTTCACGATCCAGATATTCTCCCGCTCACTCCTCCCGCCGATACAGTATGTCTCACCTATTTTCCCCGCGTGGATGATGAGATCGATGGCGGCACAATGATCCATGACGAAGAGCCAATCACGCACTTGTCGCCCGTCACCGTATATCGGAACCTTTTTCTCTTGCAAAAGATTCGTGATCGCGAGCGGGATGAGTTTCTCTGGAAAATGATACGACCCGTAATTATTGGAACAATTGGATATGGTCACGGGTAAACCGTATGTATGGAAGTACGCCCGCACGAGATGATCCGATCCCGCCTTCGATGCGCTATACGGACTCCGCGGATCATACGGCGTTGATTCATCGAACGCCGGTTCATCTTTCCCAAGCGATCCAAATACCTCATCCGTCGAGATATGATGAAATCGTTTTCCGTATTTTCTCGCCGATTCGAGGAGGATGAAAGTCCCTACTACATTGGTCTGGATGAACGCTTCCGGCCCCTGTATCGACCGATCCACATGCGTCTCCGCCGCGAAATGAACGACGACATCGCACTCCGCGACGAGCGGATCGACGATGCTCGCATCGCAGATATCCCCCTGGACGAAACGATAGCGAGGATTACCTTTCCATCGGGATAAATTCTCCGGATTTCCGGCATATGTCAAAACATCCAGATTGACTATCTCGTCATCAGGATATTTCTCCAAGATGTGATGGATGAAATTACTTCCAATGAATCCCGCCCCTCCTGTTACCAGTAGTTTCATATCAGTGCTTATGGCAAAAAATTACACAATCCAAAACAAGTATCTCGGCGAGGCTCGCCTGCTGGCGGCCCGCCCCTCCTGTTACCAGTAACCTCATAGTAATTTTGAATTTAAAATTTTGAATTTCAAATCAATTTTCATCGACTGAATTTTTCAAAGACGAAACAATTTTCCCGAAAATAAGGGTGAGCTCCTGTGCTTCTTTCCATATCCTGCGTGCTTCATCCCGCTTATTTGGCGCAGCAACAGCCATCATTCGTAGCCAATGTTTACTTTCCTGCAATTCCTTTTTACAAATATGTATTTTATTTTTGAAATCCTTTCGAGAGCTTGCTCCATTCGCTTCCATATAATTAGCCCCGACACTTGTGGCCGATCGAACAATTTGGGAAATTAATGGTATTACAATGACATCTTTCTGTAGCCCCCTACAGAACGAGATGACACTTTCCCCAAAAAGAGCTGTTCTTTCTTCTAAATCGTATGTTGTTTTTTTCATTCAATGTATTCAAAATTGATTCGAAATTCAAAAATCAAAATTTAAAATTTTCCGATGCCATTACAAGTGTCGGAAGTGCCTTATCCTTCTCCGATACGATCAATCCACCTTCAATGCGTGGCCATTCAATACTGATATCCGGGTCATCATAGCGGATGCCACCTTCGTGTTCTTTCGAATACGGTGCCGTCACTTTGTAAGAAAAAATCGTGTCATCCTCGAGCGTGAGAAAGCCATGCGCGAAACCGGCGGGGATCCAGAGCTGATAATGATTCTCCGAAGAGAGTTCCACCGCGACAAATCTCCCGAATGTCGCCGACCCCTCGCGAATATCCACCGCGACATCGAGCACTTTCCCGCGAAGTACGGAGACGAGTTTCCCCTGTGCGAATGGCGCGGATTGAAAATGAAGTCCACGAAGCACACCTCTTTTCGAACAAGAGACATTATCTTGAATGAAACCATCCGCCGGAATTCCCAGCTCCGAATACCGCTCCGCATTGAACGACTCGAAAAAATACCCCCGTTCATCCGTGAATACCCTTGGCTTTACCAATAAGAGCCCCTCGATAAAAAATGTCTCTGTTTCCATATATTTCCTACGAATTACAAATCTCACTACAAATATACAAATGCATTCATCAAAGCAAATACGAATTTGTATATTTGTATAGGCTCTAGACTAGATGTTTAACTATTTAAGTAGCGTTTTACAATTTTTTTCAACTCCATCTCAAGCAGTGTAGCATCTTTGCTGTACCGCCACTCACAC
>JBATLQ010000130.1:0-1837 GCA_049289395.1 Candidatus Moraniibacteriota bacterium
GTTGTACTCGGACTTTCTTGAACAGGGCTACTATCTCGCAACGGGGGTGTGGGGATGGATCGCGTGGGAGAAATTGAGGAGGAAGACTTCTGATGCGGATGGTGATGGATTGGAAGTCGTCCGTTCCACGAAGAGAGAAATATTCTTCACGATAAGTGGAATTGCCCTCGGGACGATACTTCTCGGTGCCTTCATGGTGCGGGCTGATGTGCTCATCCCATCGTGGTTCCCGGAGCCGGCATCATTCCCGTATCTCGATGCGTTTACGACGGTAGCGGCCTTTGCGGCGCAGATCCTGCTTATTCTCCGACGCGTCGAGAATTGGTATCTCTGGATACTTATCGATGTGATCGGCGTGTGGCTTTACAATGAGAAGGAAGTGAAGTTCGTCGCACTGCTCTACTTCATCTTCCTCGTCCTTGCGACGAAGGGGCTTCTGTCATGGAAAAAGGAATTACGAGAGGAGCGGAATGCCTTGACACTTTCTGGGGAGGAGGTGACCGTCATATGAAGAAAGGACTCGTCGTGGGGAAATTCTATCCGTTTCACTCGGGACACGCATATCTCATCGAGACCGCTCTCAAGCACTCGGATCAGGTGGTTGTGCTCGTGGTGGATCGCTCGACACAGATATTCCCCGGGGAAGAACGCGCGAATTGGATTCGGGAAATGTTTCCGCAGGTGGATGTCCGTGTTGTGCGGGATATCGAGAATGATGATGATTCGAAGCTCTGGGCAGAGTATACGATTGATATGCTCGGATATGCTCCGGATACCGTATTTACTTCGGAAGATTATGGTACGGCCTATGCTCAGTTTCTCGGTGCGAAGCATTTCTTGGTGGACAAAGAGCGCACGACCATTCCAATTTCCGGGACGAAAGTGCGCGAGAACCCATACCGCGTCTGGGAATTTTTGAGCAAGCCGGTGCGAGCAAGTCTCGTGCGACGCATCGCGATACTCGGAGCGGAATCAACCGGGACGACGACACTCGCGCGTGCATTGGCACAGCATTTTCATACCGTATGGGTGCCGGAGTTCGGACGATTCTATTCGGAGGGGAAGACGACATCGGATACTGCCTGGGAGACGGAGGAATTCGTGCATATCGCGAAGACCCAGAGTGATTTGGAGGATGAGCTGGCTCGTTTTGCAGACAAGCTCCTTATTTGTGATACGAATGCTTGGGCGACGAGGCTTTGGCATGAACGGTATCTCGGGCATCTTGATCTCTCGGTAGATGCTATCGCCAAACGCCGTCACTACGACCTCGTCATCCTGACGGGGGATGAGATTCCGTTCGAGCAGGATGGACTGAGAGATGGCGAACATATTCGTCATGCGATGCAGGGGCGGTTCCGTGAAGTGCTTGAGTCAGAGGGAATTCCGTTTGTGCTTCTGTCGGGGGCTCGCGAGGAGCGATTGAAAAAAGCGATTCAGCTTTGTGAAAATCTCATCGCATCTGGTGCGGATATTTTCTCTCGGTTTCCAAGGCGAACTCTTCGTGTTTGATTGACGCAAAGGTATGAAAGAGCGTACACTTGAGGCATTGTAATACCTCGTATATGGTCAATATTTCAAAGAAGCTCGGTCGGAGCCTTTCACAGCATATTATGGTTGCGGTGGATACACTGGTGTTTACCGTCATTCGCGGGGCACTTCATGTGCTTTTGATCAAGATCGCCACTGATTCGTATGAAGGAAAATGGGCGGCGCCAGGAGGATTGGTGGGGGATAGGGAATCATTGGATGCGGCCGCTTCGCGTATTTTGTCTGAGAAGGCGGGTGTCGACGGAATTTACCTCGAACAGCTCGCGACATTCGGAGAGGTGGATCG
>JBATLQ010000131.1:0-6258 GCA_049289395.1 Candidatus Moraniibacteriota bacterium
CGAGCTGGATCACGATTTGGAATGTCGTGAGGAATTCCGACTGCGGAATATACAGAAGCTCCGATACCAAGATGAGGTGCCCGGTCGAAGAAACAGGCAGAAACTCTGTCAGTCCCTCCACGACACCCAGTATGATCGATTGCAATAAATCCATATTCTATAACAAAGCACAATTACCAAAACACAAAGACCAAACAAAGCACAGTATATAAAAAATTCAAACTTTTCAATCACGCTTTTGGGTTCTGGGTTTTGAGAGTTGTGTTTTGTTTGGCATTTTATGCTCTGTGTTTTGTGTTTTATTAAAACAGGCTCGCAATTTTTCCCGTTGCAATCAATGGCGCATGCTCATTCTTCGTCGAATCGAGCAGGTCTTTGCGCCCATGGAGCTCAGCGATCTTGTCCCAACTCCGAAACTCCGGATACTTCTCCAACTCCTTCTCGATCACCTCCACCGTCACGCGCACATCGCCCGCACCGGTATGCGCACTCACATGTTCCTTCCCGCAGAAGAGCTTGCACGCCGCCGAAAGATTCCTCGCCGACATCATATCGCGTGGCGCCACTTTGTGATAGAGCACCTTGCCATCGAGTACTCGCTTCGCCGAGAAATCGAAATTCTTCCCCACCGTCGCGAATTCCGCACGGAGGAACGGGAGGTCGAATCCCGTCACATTGAATCCACCCACATCCGCACCGTCAAACACATTCCAGAGCCCGTACGAAAGCGACGCAAATGATGGACAGTCCTTCACAGCGTCATCCGTAATACCATTGATGCGCGTCGCATCGGGCGGAATCGGCTTTCCCGGATTGATGCGCTGACACGAGGCGATGATCTCTCCATCCGGCATGATCTTCTCATAGGCAATCTCGATAATCTTCTCCTCACCGATTCCGAGTCCGGTTGTTTCCAGGTCAAATATCACGAGCGGTCGATCGAGAGGGAGATAGTCGGGAATCGTACTTTTCATATCTATAGAATCAGAATTTCAAAGGTAAAACACCGGTAATTATATCACTTTGTTATTTTTCTAGCTACCCACACAAATACCAAAATCCCAATGCCAAATATCAAATCAATACTCAATATCTAAAAAACCAAATTCTGTCATTTTCAACTTTGAAATTAATTTGACATTTGACATTTGACATTTGAGATTGATTGTCACTCCACCGTCACCGACTTCGCCAGATTCCGTGGTCTGTCTATGTCATAGCCTCGTTCCACGGCGACGAAATACGCGAAGAGCTGAAGCGGCACGACCGAGAGTATCGGCGTGAGCATCTCGAGTGTCTTCGGTACAGTCACGACATGCGTCGCCTTCTTCGCGATCTGTGTATCGCCCTCGGTCGCGATGACGAGTACCTGTCCACCTCGCGCGAGGATTTCTTCCATGCCACTCACATTCTTCTCATACACACTATCCTGCGGAATCGTCATGATGACGAGCGCCGCGGAATCCACGAGCGCGATTGGTCCATGCTTCATCTCCCCCGTCGGATACCCCTGCGCCGGCACATAGGCAATCTCTTTTATCTTCAGCGCACCTTCGAGGGCATTCGGATAATTATACTTCCGGCCGAGATAGAGATAGTGTTCCTGTTTCGCGTATTTCTTCGCGATTTTCTGTATCGCATTCACTTGCGAGAGTATCTCCTCTATTTTTTTCGGCAGTCCGTTCAATTCCTTCGCGATGCGTTTCCCCATCGACATCGACATTCCCCTCTGCCGACCGAGGTACACGGTGAGGAGAGAGAGGATGGCGAGCTGGGAAGTGAATGCTTTCGTCGATGCCACACTCACTTCAGGACCCGCATGACAGTACACGCCCGCGTCCGTTTCGCGTGCGATAGACGACCCCACCACATTCACGATACCGATAGTGAGTGCGCCCTTCGCCTTCGCTTCACGGATGGCCGCGAGGGTATCCGCCGTCTCTCCCGACTGCGACAGCACGACGACGAGCGTCCGTACATCGAGGATGGGCTTCCGATATCGGAATTCCGACGCCATCTCCACTTCCGCCTGGATCCCCGCGTATTCCTCGAGCATATATTCTCCGACCAAGGCCGAGTGATAAGAGGTACCACAGGCGATGAGAATAATACGATTGATTTTCCGCAATCGCTTCTCGACCGACGAGAGTCCTCCGAGTCGCGCCCGCCCCTCCTCCATGATGAGTCGTCCCCGCAACGCATCGGCGAAACTCTTCGGTTGTTCATGAATTTCTTTCAACATGAAATGCGCGAACCCGCCACGATTTGCCGTCGTGACATCCATCGTGATCGCAACTTCTTCTTTTTTCTCCATGGATTTCGCTGATCGTTTCATGCTTCGGATGCGATACCCGTCACTGGTCACGACCGCGACTTCCAGATCATCCATGTACACCACGCGACTCGCATGACCGATGAGCGCTGATACATCCGATGCGACGAATGTCCCCGACTTCCCGATACCGAGGACGAGCGGACTGCTGAGGCACGCCGCGAGGAGCACATCAGGATGCTTTGATGAGAGCACGACGATGCCATACGCCCCCCGCAATTGCCGGAGTGTCCGGACGAATGCTTCCTCGAATGGATGTTTCTTGTTTTCTTCTTCCAAGAGATGCGCGATCACTTCCGTATCCGTCTCTGACTTGAACCGATGCCCCTTCGATTCGAGTATCGAACGAAGTTCCTGATAATTCTCGATAATGCCATTATGCACGATGGCAATCTCTCCCGTGCAATCCGTATGCGGATGCGCATTCTTCTCCGATGGCTTCCCGTGAGTCGCCCACCGCGTATGCGCGATACCTATGAAGCCATTTATTTTTTCGCTTACCTTCTTTTCTAATTCCGCCACCTTACCAACGGATTTAACAACGAGCATCCGTTTTTTTGAATGAGGAATCTGGAATCTGGAATCTGGATTTTCGAGTACTGCGATACCGGCACTGTCGTACCCGCGATATTCCAATCGCTTCAATCCCTCAATGAGGAAATCCACCGCCTGTTCCTTGCCGACATATCCCACGATGCCACACATACTTTTGAGAGGTTAGGAGTTAGAGTTGAGAGTTTAGAGAATCAAGATTCAAACAAAAGTAGAGCGGCCGTTCCGCTTTTGGAGCGGTGCGACCGCTGTTTGAAAATCCTTCTCTCTCATTCTACCTCATTTCCCCATCCTCTTCACTCCGATTGACAATATACCCTATTACAGGCATACTCTGCCTCAAGTGATTATCGCCAAGGAGTATGCCATGAAGCTTCAGTCCTTTAATGGGATTATTCGAATCTCGTGCCCGCCAAGTTCATCATTTGACCTATTCCAGGAGATCAGCAAGCGAATCGATTTCCTAAGGCCGGCAACGAGATGCGATTTCGGGTCATTCGCAAAAAGCGATTGGGTGCACAGTCCTGATTTCGAAAAACGAGAAGAATGTCGCATTCCCCTGCTCGCTCCAGATCAGGAACAAGCGACGGTACTCCTCCAACTACTCGCGGATGGCATCAAAAAAATCCTGCATGAGAAACATCCGGGCCTCGATGCTCACCGGATTCATGCCTATATCGAAGTATAGGCAACGCCCACGCTCAACAGAGTCATTGAACGAAAGGAACGCTCATGATCATCAGTCCCAAGCTCATGCAAAGCCTCTTCATCGCACAGGGTATGGACGAACTTCGTACGATGTGCGCGAAAGTCTCACTCTGTGGACATACGGGATTCCCCGTTGTCCTCATCCCGTTCGGAAGCAGTGGAGACGACATCCGTGAAGAAATCCTCATACGCGATGAGGGTGAATTGTTCTCCACGGGTCCGCATATCATAGAGCGAGGACTCCATGAAATGGTACATGTTATCAAGGCGCCACCGCCTCGTCCACGCTAGTCGACCCGACCGACGCCCGCGCTCAGATATCATCGAGCCGGGCTTTTTTCTTCCAATTTTTTCAACACTTCATACAACTCATCGAAATTCGATACGCGATACTGACATTCCCCGCAAGGATTATTGCTCGCCTTGTCTTCCGGACGCTTCAGATGTATCGTGATCAATCCTGCCTCTTTGGCACCAGTGAAATACTCGCAACGGTTATCACAAAAAACGATCATCTCATCGGACGATATGCCGAGCTCATTTCGAAGTTTCGCTATTTCTTCGATCTTACTTCCTTGTGTCACGAATATCCCCTGAAAAAATCCTTCGATTCCAGCACCTCTCACTTTCATCATTTGGAATTCATCATCGCCATATGTCAGCAAAAAAGAATCTGCTTTCTTCAATGTTCGAAGGAAGTCCTCCACCCCGGTATACAGATACCGACGCGTATCCGCGAGAAACAGTTTCATTTTCCGGAGAACTTCATCGAAATCGAAATCGAAATGTGCATATTTTTGGAGGTACTCCAGGTGCGCTCCGATAGCATAGCATTTTCCTCCTTCAGCTTTAGCTCTAGAAAATTGCCGATATGTCTCATATACCTCTTCCAATGTCGCCCCCGTAAGCGATGCATAGTGCTCGAATGTCTCCGGCACCAAACCATTTTCCGTATCAAGAAAAAAATCATCAAAATCAAGAAATATTTTCATAGGAAAAAAGTGAGAAATGAAGAGGGAAGATTGGAACAGCGGTCGCACCGCTCCAAAAGCGGAACGACCGCTCTGCTAAACTATTTCCTTCACGATCCGTCGGTTCATTTCGAGGTCGAGGAGGAACATGACAGTACGAGCGAGACGTTCGGAATCATGCCGGATGAACGCACGCGTCGAAACGATCGCGTCACTCTTGTCCATTTTCGGGATCTTCCCGGAGACGATGTCCGCACGGACGAGCTCATAGCCACGATTCGGGTTCTTGTCCTTCTGAAATTCCACCAGAGTATCTTTTCCCTCTACCTGCTCATACTTCTCGATGAGCGCCTTCCCGGGACGTCGGGACGGATAGAGTACATAGTCGATGCGATTCTTCCCAATATATTTCTCGATGGTCGAGACATAGTCATCCACATCGAAGCCGATAGTATGCCCCTTCTTATTCGTCAGATTGGAAACATAGACCACCTTGGCACGCGATTTCTTAATCGCAACTGCGAAGTCTTTCAAAATGAAATTCGGGAGGAGGCTGCAATAGAGATTTCCCGGGCCGATCACGATGATATCCGCCTGCTTCACGCGAGAAATCGCCTTATCATAGGCCTTCACCTTTCCAGAGAATCGGAGATCTTTCACGCCAACTTTCTGAAACGCCTTATGATGATTGATCTCATTCTCCCCTTGCAGAATTTTTCCGTCAGCGAGCTCGAGCTCAAGCTTGGCATCTTCATCGGTCACGGGGATCACTTCGCCACGCACCTTAAGGATCTGCATCGCCTCCTCAACTCCCCGAGCGAAACTCCCGCTCGTTTTCTCCAATGCCGAGAGAAGGAGATTGCCGAAGCTATGCCCTGAAAGTCCCCCGGTCTCGAACCGGTAATTCATGAGCGAACGCATCTTCTCCGATGATTCCGAGAGTGCGACGAGACACTGCCTTACATCTCCGGGCGGGAGGACGCCAAGCTCATCACGGAGCACACCGGTCGAGCCACCATCATCCGCCATAGAGACAATCGCCGATATCGCCACTGGATATTTCTTCAACCCCGAGAGCAGAGTGAAACTCCCCGTCCCACCCCCGATTGTCACAATTCGTTTCATTTTCATAATTTTGGAGAAGAGATTAGAGAATAGAGTTTAGGAAATAGATTTCAAATGGCACAGCGGTCGTTCCGCTTTTTGAGCGGTTTACCCCGTGAAATCTCCCTGTATTTCATCGGGGTGCAACCGCCCGCCCGCAACGATTCGCAAGAGACTTGCTCTCGTAGCGATTCGGACAGGCTGTTTTCAGAAATACATGCTCCATTCTACACCGGATACTCCCTCCTGTACACCAATTATCCCTTTAATAAAGCCTTTTTTGTACTATATATTGACTTTTTATGAATTATATGCTATTATATACTGTTGGATCCCCAACACACAAAAAGGAGGAGTCATGAACATTGCATTCGGATTCCTGCTCTGTTTAACAGGGATCCTAGTATCAACCGGGGTCTTGCTTATGGCAAGAACCCAACACGAGATCCGCCGTATGGCTCTCGAAGCAAACAGGCAGATGGTTTCGCGGACAGAAGGAATCATCCGCGACATCATCTTCCTCGGAGGGATTGCCGCCACATGTTTCGGCGGCAATCTCCTCCTCGGGGTGATCTAACGAAAGCCCCTCTC
>JBATLQ010000132.1:0-2131 GCA_049289395.1 Candidatus Moraniibacteriota bacterium
AACGAGGGCGACCCCTTCCGCCTTCGCAAGCGCGAGGAGTCCATTAGAATCCGTCACTGCGATATTGCGCTTGTCACCTTGAGGCGTACCTCCATTCCCCGGCGTCCAAAGCACCTGTTCTACCAACGGACTCCTGCGAATTGCCTCGTACAGTGCATGTTCACGCGCTCCCGATCCGACAATCAACACCCTCCGATTTTTCTTCATGCCAAATCCCCTCGAAAAATACTGCATTCAGTAAGGAACATCACCTTGTAAAAACAAGTTCCCATTCGGAACTTGCTTAAATGTATACCATTTTTTTTCATTTCAGTCAAGAAAAAATCCTCTCGTTTCTCACCTCTTATCTCTATAATCTATTGCTTCAAATGCGCACGGCCGGAGAGGTCGAGCACGAGATCGTCGAGCTCCTTGAATAAACACAGCGGTTCAACCCCTGTTTTTCGCGTGATGTTTTTCCTTCAAATGTGTCCGGTCGGAGAGATCGAGGACGAGATCATCGAGCTCTTTGAAACGGCGTTTTTTTTCTTCGATTGGGATACCATCCTCCATCTTCTCCTTCGCGACCGTACCGGGGCGCGGAGAGAACCAGGCGATATATACTTTCTCGAATCCAACTTCACGAACAAGATTTTTCGAATCTTCAAAATCATCGATTGTCTCCCCGGGAAACGCGACAATAATATCCGTGGTAAATCTCATATCCGGGATCCGCATCCGAATACGATCAATAAGCGCGAGATATTCCTCACGGGTATACCACCGGTTCATCAACTGGAGCACCTTGCTCGATCCTGATTGCACCGGGAGGTGAAGGAGTCGGTCGATATTCATATTCCGCGCGATCACATCGATGAGTTCATCCGAGAAATCCCACGGATTGGAAGCGATAAAAGAAACTTTTTTGAGTCCAGGAATACGCGCGACACGATCGAGAAGCTCTGGGAAGAGCGTCGGGATCCGATGCCGGTTCAAATGTTTCACCATAGTTGGTCGCACCTTCTTTCCATCTGGGAATTCATACTCCTCTCCATCTTTCAATTTCTCCATAAGGAAATCCGATCCGTAGGAATTCACATTCTGCCCGAGGAGGAGTACCTCCTCATACCCCGCATCTGCCAATCCCCTCGCCTCTTCGAGAATGTCCTCAAACGGTCGCGACACTTCTTTGCCCCGAGAAAATGGCACGATACAGAATGCGCAATAATTATTACAGCCATTCGAAATCGGAATGGATGCAGATTTTTTCGCGATTCGCTTCGGCACATGCTCAAATCCAACCTCCTCCATCGGAAGAAATTCGACATCCGGAAGTCGTAATCGTAATTTTTTTAACATCTTGCCACTCGGCTCCCGCGTCGCCGCCCCGATGAGGCACCCCGTGATCACGATATGCGCATCCGTCCGTCCATAGTTCCCCTCACGGACACTCCGAATGAGACCGAAAACTTTCTCCTCCGCCCGCTCACGGATCACACAAGTATTGAGAATAATGACATCTGCCTCGCCCAGAGCGGGAGCAAGCAAAAAACCACGAGACTCATAGAAGCTCGCGACCCGCTCGGAATCCGCCATATTCTGCTGGCATCCGAAAGTATGGATGAAATATTTCTTTATCATAAGTTATCCATACTACCCGAAAAGAAAGAAAAAATCAAAAAGAAAGGTTCCTCACCTTTCTTTCGTCCTTTCAAATATCATTCAATATCCCTGTACTTGATGTACCACTTACTCTTTCGTTGCGCGGAGGATCTCTTCGATGGAAGTCATACCGATCACACATTTCGCGAAACCATCCTCTACCATGGTAGCCATATGATTCTCATGTCGAGCGGCCTTTTCAATTTCCTCCGTCGTCGCTGCCTGAGAAATAAGCTTGCGAATATTGCTTTCCATTTCAAGCACCTCGTACACACCGCCACGCCCACGATATCCTTCTCCGCCACATTGGTCGCAACCTCCCGCTTGATAGAAATCAATATCTCCCCATCCCTTCACCTTCGCCATATACTTCACGGTTTCTTTATGTTTTTTCAAAAAAGCCATAATTGCTTCGATATCGTAATTCCGCCCAAGTGCCTCAATTTGTTTCGCATCCAAACGATACGGTTTGCGACACTCTGGACAGAGA